>JAGGTC010000209.1 GCA_021163945.1 Deltaproteobacteria bacterium
TTGAGATATGGCCATGCCTTATATTCTTCTCTCTGGCAGACTCAGTGCTTACTTCTTTAATAGGGAAACTCTCTTCTATAAAGCGCTTATCTTTCATATATCACTTAAACAGGGATTTTGAGAAGTATTTTTAACATTTTCTTTCTTTTTTCTACTTTAGCCTGATCAAGGAGCAGATTTCTCTTCTCATTACAATAATTTCTCAAAGAAACTAACAAATAATTTGCATCTACAGTTTTAGAGGAATAAAACTCCCAAGGAGCAAAGAACTCAAATTTGTCAGTTTCAATTAACTTAGTTGCAAAGTAAACTATTGGAAGATTAAATCCCTCTACTATCTCTTTTACTGGCCTTACATATGCATCAATGCTCCTATTTTCCACTTTTTCTGAGAATATGTGCCATAGAACTAGGCTATCAAACCCAAAAAGGCCAAATGATAATATTTGCTGCAATCCATCACAAAAGCTTTTGGTTTTGCCCTTAAAAAACTTTACCTCTATCCCGATTATAAGCACTCTGTCTGGTCCTTTAATATCTTCAAAAACAGGAATCATATCCACTTCTAACTGAGGAGGAATATCGCCTTTCCACCATTCTGACCAAATATCACGAAATTTCTTTGTAGCCAAGTTGGTGTGGATGAATATCCTTTTTAAACCAGTCGATTTTTGCTCTTCAAATAAGGCTTTTAATTTTCTAACTAATCCCCTTTCATTTTTTATTCCCTCTCCTATACTTCCAATCATATTTTCATCCTGTTGCTCTTTTTAACCAAATAAAAATATCTAAAGCATGTAGATTTTTCATTTTTCAGATTTTTTATTTTTTCCCTCCATTTCATTTAAGATGTTTTCAAATAGAGGTTTAAGTGGTGGAATTTCTTCTTTTATTGTTTCCCATACTATATTTAACTTAACACCATGATATTCATGAACCAATTTGTCTCTCATACCAGCCATATCTTTCCATGGAATTTGTGGATACCTTTCTCTGAATTCTTTAGGAACGTTCTTAACCGCTTCACCAATAATTTCTAAAGCCCTTATTACTGCAAAGTTTGTTTTATAATCCTTGACAAACTCATCATAAGACATATCTTTGACAAATTCCATCGCCTTAGCAATAGAGTCTACAATATCTCGAATATAATCTTCAATTTCTCTTTTCATAGGTAAATTGCTTCTTTTAATATCTGTTTTTCTATTTTAGGCCTTAACGCTGATTTTATCACTAAATCAACTTTGATTCCTAAAAGATCGCTCAAATAATTTTCTAAATTTATAAGCTTCAAAAGGCCTATTTTTGCTCCTGATTCAAATTCCACTAATACATCTAAATCGCTTGCTTCTCTTTGTTTACCTTTGACATAAGAACCAAAGATACCTATTTCTTTAACCTGGTATTTCCTTTTAATTTCTTCTTTATATTTTAATAATATTTCCTGAATCTCTTTTAGGGTTTTCATCTTCCTTCCCTTTTCCCCTCCACTCAAGTGCTTTTTTCTGGAACTCAGGTGAAGTATTTATCACGATATTCATATAGTCCCCAAATTCAATTAAGCCCTGGCTTTTTTCTTTGTATTCGGTTTTGATTTTTTCCTCTATTGCTTCCATAAAATTAGCTTCTTCTTTTTCTCTTTCCACTCTTCCATAGGCACAATAAATCTTACCACCTCAACCTTTTCTTGGATATTCAGATTTTCTGCGGGATTATTTATGATATAGAGTGATGGATTAGTAACGGCAATAAGCCTTTTCCCTGCAATCTCTCCCCTGTTTTTTATAATCATCTCCTTTTAACCAAAAATCCTTGACGTTATTCTATCATTTTATATGTAAAAATTCTACTTAATTATTTACTTTTTTAAAAATCTTTACAATAATAAAGAAATGGTAAAGGACAAAGATAAACAAAAGATCACCCTTTTAAGAATAATTTTTGCTGGAATTTTATTGGGGGTTCCAGCAATAGGTGGGATAGCATATAGTGTAGTAAGGGCCAGGTATGGGGAATCAATAGATCTCTCTGGCTTTATAGCAGTAATTATGGGGATATATTTAATAGGGGTTTATCTATTCTGGATAAAGTATAGGCAAAAAAATAGATGAAAGTCCTCATTGCCTCTTCAGAGATTGTCCCATTTGCCAAGACAGGTGGTTTGGCAGATGTATGTGGTGCCCTAGCAAAGGAACTCTCAAAACTGGGGGCAGAGGTCTCCCTTTGCCTGCCCCTTTATCGTTCGGTTTTAGAAGGCAATTTTGAAATAGAACCTATTCTAGAAGACCTGCTCATTGAACTTGGCCATTACAAGTTAACAGCAGACATCTACAAAGGCCATTTAGGAAATATTGATGTCTTCTTTGTAAGGAAGGACGAGTTCTATGACAGAACCTACCTCTATGCTACACCAAAGGGGGATTACTTTGATAATGCCCAAAGATTTATATTTTTTTCTAAGGCAGTAATTAGTCTTAGTAAGGCATTAAACATCAAATGGGATATCATCCATTGCAATGATTGGCAAACTGCTATCATCCCCGTAATCTTAAAGATATTTTATGCAGACCATCCTTTATTTAAAGATACAAAAACTATCTTTACTATCCATAACCTTGGCTATCAAGGGGTCTTCCCAAAAGATAGCTTCTCCTTAACCTCTCTTCCCCCTCATTTATTTTCTATTGATGGGCTTGAGTTTTGGGGAAATATGAATCTGCTCAAAGGGGGTATTATCTTTTCTGATTTGATTACTACAGTAAGCCCTACCTATGCAAAGGAGATACAGACAGAGGGATTTGGATTTGGATTGGATGGGGTACTTAGGGCCCATGCACATAAGCTAATAGGTATCTTAAATGGAGTAGATTATAGTGAATGGGACCCAGAGAGAGATACCTATATTGCTGCCAACTATTCAAAGAGAGATATCTCCGGAAAAAGTAGATGTAAAAAAGACCTATTAGATGAATTTCATTTGCATACAAGGCTTGCAGAAAGGCCACTTATTGGCATGATTACCCGTTTGGCCGCACAAAAGGGAATTGACCTCCTTATTGATGCTATAGATGAGATTATAGAGAAGGAAGTAGGGCTTGTCATCTTAGGTAAGGGGGAAAAAAGATATGAAGATGCCTTAAGGTCAATCTCCTCCCGTTTTAAGGGGAAGATAGGTATTAGGATAGACTTTGATAATGGACTTGCCCACAGGATTGAGGCAGGGAGCGATATGTTTCTTATACCCTCTCTTTATGAGCCTTGTGGACTAAATCAAATGTATAGTCTAAAATACGGTACTCTACCCATTGTCTATAATACAGGGGGACTGGCAGATAGCATTATCGAGGTAGACGAGGACAAGGGAGAAGGAACAGGATTTAAATTCTATAATTATTCAAAAAGTGGCCTTTGTGAGGCAATTGATAAGGCCATAAGGTGTTTTTTAAATAAAGGGCTATGGCAGAGGCTTATAATACAGGCTATGTCCTGTGATTTTTCCTGGGGAAGGTCTGCTAAGGAATACCTTAAGATTTATCAGATGCTCCTTTCTTCTAAATCACCACAATAGATTTGACAAAATACTATAGAATAGTTACTTTTATAGGCAAAAATGTCTGAATTACGAAAGGATCCACTACACGATAGGTGGGTGATTGTCTCTCCCAAACAAATTACCAGAATTGCTGGCTTTGAGTGGGGAACTGGCTTTTATATAAATCCAGTCTCTCCTGAAGATGCAGCCCAATACCTAAGAGAGGTTTGAAAATCAAGTAAGTAGTAAGAGAGTAAACAGTGAGAAAAAAGAAAAAATCTGGTTTTGACTATCTTAGCCCTCACTATTTTACTAACTAGTCGATGTGATGAAATATGTCTGTTTTCATGGCCACTTCTATCAGCCACCAAGGGAGGACCCCTGGCTTGAGGTAATACCCTTCCAAGAAGATGCCTTCCCCTATCATGATTGGAATGAACGGATATGCAGTGAGTGTTATGGTCCTAATTGGGCAGCCAGGAGGGTAGATGATAAGGGACGTATTTTAGAGATTATTAATAACTATGAATTTATCAGCTTCAATTTTGGCCCAACACTCCTTTCATGGTTAAAGAGGCATAAAGAAGAGACATATAGAAAGATCATAGAGGCAGATAGAAAAAGCAAAGAGAGGTTTGGTTATGGAAATGCTATTGCCCAAGTCTATAATCATGTAATCATGCCACTTTCAGACAGAAAAGATAAACTTACCCAGATATTTTGGGGGATAGAGGCATTTAAATACCACTTTGGTAGGGCACCACTAGGGATGTGGCTTGCAGAGACAGCGGTAGACAATGAGACCTTGGCCATCTTGGCCGAGCAGGGTATCAAATTTACCATACTTTCACCAAGGCAGGCAGAGAGGATTCGGAAGTTTGATGGAGATTGGCAAAATATTGATGAGGCCCACCCTTTAGACGTCAGCATCCCATACCGCTGTTTTCCAAGGCCTGGCCTTTCTATAGACATATTCTTCTATCATGAGGGCATCTCTAAAGGGGTTGCCTTTGGCAATCTCCTTGAGAGGGGAGAATTTTTGGCTAGTGCAATAGAATCTGCCTTCAAACCAAATTCTCTTCCACAAATTATATCTATTGCCACCGATGGAGAGACCTATGGTCACCATCATAAGTTTGGTGAGATGGCATTGGCATACAATGTTTATCACTTCGGGCATCACCCTGAAATAAAACTAATCAATTACAGCCAATTTCTCTCCCTTCATAAACCAAATTTTGAGGTGGCTATAAAAGAAAGGACTGCTTGGAGTTGTAGCCATGGGGTAGGAAGGTGGTATAGGGACTGTGGCTGTAATACTGGCCTTCATCCTGGCTGGCACCAAAGGTGGAGGGGGCCTTTAAGAGAGGCGTTAGAGTTTCTTAGGGAAAGAATAGATCTACTTTTTGAGAGATTGGGGGGTCAACTTTTAAGAGACCCCTGGGCAGCAAGAAATGATTATATCCACATTATCCTTGAGCCATCTTATGAGGTAAAAACTGAATTTTTAAAAAGGCACCAAAAAAGAGAACTTTCCAAGGAAGAAAGGACTATTGTGTTTAAACTTTTAGAGATGCAATATCATGGCCAGCTTATGTTTACTAGCTGTGGCTGGTACTTTGATGACATCTCTGGTATCGAGGCCAGACAAAATCTCTATTATGCAGCAAGGGTTATCCAATTGGCAAAGGGGTTTGGCATAGACCTAGAGGAGGCATTTTTAAGAATATTAAAGAGGGCAGAGAGCAATTTAGCCAAATTTGGAGATGGGGCCAGGATCTATAAAGATTTGGTCCTCCCTTACCTCTATGACCTCAAACGCCTCTGTCTCCATTTTGCCTTTGACCACATAGTCAAGGGAATGGAATTTAGGTCAAGACATTTTTACACAGCATTTGTCAATGTTAATGATTATGAGCCACATGAGGCATCTGGCTGTAGTTTGACATTTGTTCAATTAAGTGCAAGGCATATAAGAAGTGAAGAGAGTGAAAAAAATCTGCTGGCTGTCTTAAACCTTGGTGGCTTGGCAATAGAGGGAGGCATATTACCAGATACCTTACTGAAAGAAAAACTATCAAAGGGATTTTCTGATCTGGCCTTTTATGAGATAAGAAACACTCTTCGGGCCTTACCCTATCATTATGAGATAAAAGACCTCTTTTTTGACAATAGACGTGAGATAACATTAAAGTTGCTAGATGAAAAATTGGCTATCTTGAAAAATAATTATCGTCTTTTTTATGAGGAGAACAAAGAACTTATGTTTAATCTCCACGAACTAAAGATCCCAATAGAGGAGACATTTTTGACAATAGTGAAGATGGTGCTTCAAGAAAAGGCCTATGAAGAAGTAGAAAAGGCCATTGAGGAAAAGGAAAACCAGTGGGAGGCGGTAAAAGGAGAGGCCGAGAGATGGGGAGTTAATTTGAGCACAAATGCCATACAGCAGAGGCTTAAGGGATTCATTGAAAAGGGGCTTAGAAATTTAAAAAAAGTCTTGGATATATCCCTTTGTAAACCTATATATCGTGCCCTAAATATCTACTACTCCCTTTTTCCTCCTTATCTTTTATGGGAGGCCCAGAATCTCTTTTGGGAGATCATGTACCTTGCCAAAAATAGATATAAAAAATTACCTCAGGAGCTAATAAAACTAGGGAAAACCCTGGGATTTAAGATAGATTAATTATCTTACAAGCCAAACGGCACAATTGTTTACATGGGTCAATACCTTTTTAGAAACACTTCCTATAAACTCCTTTATCCCAGAAAGTCCCCTCTTGCCCATAACAATAGTCCCATAACCATCCTCTTTCTGGGCCTTTAAGATCTCCTTTGCCGTATCACCACCCTCTTTAAATGTAGTGCTGATAGCATTTTCGGGGATACCTATTGAAAGGAGTATCTCTTTGGCCTTATCTAAAAAGGAGGTTATGGTCTTTTTTCTCTCCTTTGTCCAAGTGCTCCAATATTCAGTACCCAAATCTTCTCCATATTCAAGGTATTTTTCACTTAAGACATGAAACAAATTGATAGATACATCAGGTATACCGGCCACCATCAGACCAGCGTGTTCTACAGCCCTTTCTGCATGTGCTGAGCCATCTATTGGAATAAGTACCTTTTTAGAATCTACTGATCCTGTCACAATCCAAACAGGCGGTATGTCTCCAGCATGGACAATCCTTTCAGAGACACTGCCTATAATAAGCTCCTCAATCTTGCTTAGACCCCTCCTACCCAAAACTGCAGCATCAAACGCCCCTCCCCTCAAATAGAAAATCAGGTCTCTAGCGGCAGTGGATCTGCCAAAATAGACCTCTGTCCCTATCCTTTCTTCTTTAATGCCTAGGCGAAGGAGGGTCTCTTTGGCTTCATTTAGGATACGATTGGCATTTTCTTCATGTTTCTTAATCCATTTTTCCTTTTGGTCAATCTGCCAATTAACAAAATCCCTATCTCCCAACTTCCTCTCTGTCAGGATAGGTGGAAGGGATGGCAAAACATGGATAATTAAAATATCCACATCCTTTTCCTTAAACATAAAGCCTGTATACTTTACAGCATTTAATGCGTGTAAAGACCCATCAGTGGCTAATAAGATTCTAGGCATAAAGACCCCCTTGCATCTTTTGGAATAAACTAGCAAAAATAGCTAAAAATGTCAACGATAATTTGATCTTATAAAAAATGGTTAAATCCACTTACCTTAAGCCTCTTTGGGCCCTTTGCTGTGTCTATATAAATATCCCCTTTCTCAATAATTTCACCAATCATATACAATTTTCTATTTAAGGCAGCACTTACTGTCTTTTCTATATCCTCTGCTTGGTCTTTAGGGACAGTAAATAGCAAACAATAATCTTCTCCACCCCCTAGTGCCCAATTAATGGGGTCTTCATTAAGAAGGTTGGCCGCCTCATAGCAGGCATCGGAAATGGGCAATAGGTCATGATGGATCTTTGCGCCCACCCCACTTGCCTCACAGAGGAGCCTTAGATCCTTTGCTATTCCATCTGAGATATCAATTGCAGCATGAACCTTTTTTGTATTTGCCAAACACTGCCCAAGTAAAAGTTCAGGCTCTGATAAAAGATGGGCCAGTGCCAGTTGTGAAAATAGTGGATTTTGGGAGATAAGTCCCTTTTTTAGCAATGCAAGGCCAGCGGCCGCATCGCCCAAATGACCACTCACAAAGATGGCATCCCCTACCTTGGCACCGCTACGAAGTAGTATTTTATCCTTTTCTACCTGGCCTATTACTGTAATATTGATAATGGTCTTAGGAGACTCTACTGTGTCACCCCCGATTAGGGAAAGTGAGTATTTTTTTGCCAAGGTTTTTATTCCTTCAATTAATTTCCTTAATGATTCTTTCAGAAATTTTTTTGGAAGCCCTATAGAGATTAAGAAATAACTTGCCTTGCCCCCCATTGCTGCAATATCACTTAGATTTACTGCCAAACTTTTGTATCCCAATTGAAATGGATCAAACCACCTCCACTCAAAATGAATACCCTCTATCAGGGTATCGGTAGTAATTAAAAGATATTTATCCCCTCTATCCAAGACCGCTGCATCATCGCCTATACCCTTTACTATTTGAGGAGGAAAGGGCAATTCTTTGCTCAGTGATTCAAATAAAGAGATTACACCTTGCTCGCCTAGATCTAATAATTTATCATTTTTCATTTGAGATTAAACAAAAAAATCCCCTCAGTCTACTTAGACTAAGGGGATTTTATGACCTTATTAAGCAGATTGATATGGCTTTTTTTGAAGCTCTTCTACATCAGAAAGGTCTATATCTGGTGGAGGTAGATATGTACTCTCCTTTGCCGCTGCCTCTTTTATCTCATCAGCCCTGGCCAAAACACTATCAAATACCTCTTTACCAATAGATTTGTGTTTTACAATCTCTTCAAAAAGCACCCTATTAAATGCTATAGGCACATCCGTAATCGCCCCTCTAGAATCAATCCTAGCTGCAGTAAATGCCTCCATTATCCCTTTTTCAGCCTCCTCAGGTACCTCTACATTAAGGGCCTTTAGTGCACCCCCAAAGAGGTCTGAAATTTTATCCTCAAGCCCAGTCCCCTTTAATGCATCTAACCTTTTATCATCTAAAAGAATGGCAATAAAATGGGCCATCTTTTCCTCCTTAGTTAAATTTTTAAACTTCCATATGAGGCAAATCTACCTCTAATCTTTCTTCCTTC
>JAGGTC010000179.1 GCA_021163945.1 Deltaproteobacteria bacterium
AGAGGCTCCTCATGATGCATTTGTTACCCAGACTATCAAGGCAGACTCAAATGGCATATTCACCTATGGTCTTCCTAGGGAAGGCTGGTGGGGCTTTGCAGCCCTAGGTGCAGGCGGGGATCTAAAATACAAAGGTAAAGAACTTTCCCAGGATGCAGTCATCTGGGTTCAGGTATGGGGGATGAAATAATTAAGCAAAAATCAAGGGAGGCTAAGTCCTCCCTTAAGTAAATTTCTCTACCTTAAGTGCTCTGGCAGATAGCGGGTAAATGCCCCCTTAGATGGCCTCTTTTTAAAATAGACCTTCTCTGTAAAGGTAGGGAGTAATCTTACATACAATCTCCTCTTCTTGATACTTACTATCTGCCAAGGGCGGCCAGCAAGGACAAATACATCCCCCTCATTGGCCGAGGTAAAGACCTCACCAATTTTCCTTCCTGTATTAAACTCTATCACTTGAAAGTGGCCAAAGGTTGGGATATTGGAATGGATGAGCCCACGCTCCCCCAAGTTCATCAATTTTTCTGTAGCAAAGATGCGACTATGCCTTACAGCAAGCCACCCCTTTTCCAAGAGGTGGGAGATAATCTCATTTGCCGTCTCTTCTTGGCAGATAGGGCCTAAGATATCCATCATCCTCTCTTCATCCACACCCCCTGGGTGGGCATAGAGTAGAGAAAATATCTGTTGCACGGCCACTGATAGGTCTGGGCTATACTCTATCTCCTCTACTAGGCCCTCATTTGCCAACTCCTTATAGAATTCAAAGCACTGCCTCTCTGCGTCATTTTCGTAGTAGCCAATAACCTCAAAGTCCTCATCCTCCCTGCATGCCCTCCCTATCCTCTGCTGGAAGGAGGATGGGGTAGGGGGTGGGTGATAGAGGATGGCTGCATCAAAATCGCCAATATCAATACCTACCTCTAGTGTCATAGTAGATATGCATATCCCCCATGACCACTCCCGAAGCCACCTCTCTGTCTGCTCACGTACACCCTTTGAAAGGCTTCCATGATGAAGAAGTATCCTCTCTTTGGGCCAAAATCTCGATATCTCCGGATAGAGCCTTTCTACATCTTTTCTTGCATTGCAGAAGACAATTACCTTATGCCACCTCCTTTTCCTCAAAAATTGAATGATCTCCCTCCAGTCTTCCATCAAATATAGATTTACCCTCCTTGGCACCCCAATATTTATCACTGCCTGCACATCAAAATAGCGCTGCCCCACTGCCCTTGGCCTTGACAAGGTAGCAGAGAGTGCGGCAAATATAGGGCCTCTTGCATATTCTGAGGTCAAGCGTTTTATCAAGACCCTCATCTGGTCACCACGATAGGTATTGTCAATGAGGTGGATCTCATCCAAGACCACAGCCCTTAAATCTGACCATATCTTTGGGTATCTGCAAAGCAGAGAATCAAATGACTCTGGGGTAGTAAATAATACATTGGGCAAGACACTTGGCATATTTGGCCTGTCTCCAGTCCGGGCAATGCCCTTTAGATTACAGGCCATAAGCGTTTCCTTTAGGCGGTGGAAGAGGTCATTTACCAAGGCACGTGTAGGGGCTATATAGAGCAAATTCAGTCCCTTTTTCCCTAATATCCTCTCCACAAGGGGGGCGAGGACGGCCTCTGTCTTTCCACTGGCCGCGGGGGAGGAGACAATAACATTCTTTCCCTCTAAAAGCTTTGGGATTGTGGCCATCTGCACAGGGGTAAGTGTTCCAAAACGCCCAAAAAATGGGAACCAACTGTGCCTCAGTCCCCTTTTTATGTCCTGTAAAATTTCACTTTGCATTTTAAAATTTATTTTAAGCCACCCCTACCAATTGACAAGCCTTAAAATGGACTGTATTAATTCAAATTAACAATGGAATTTGTCCATCTCCATGTCCATACCCAATACAGCCTCCTAGATGGGGCAATTCGTCTGCCAGACCTTATGCAAAAGGTAAAGGAATACAATATGCCAGCAGTGGCCATGACAGACCATGGGAATCTATTTGGTGTTATAGAATTTTATGAGATGGCCAAGGAGTGGGGGATAAAGCCCATCATTGGCTGTGAGGTATACCTTGCCCCAAATGGTTACAAAAAGAAGGCGGGGAAGGAAAACCTTTATCATCTGGTCCTTCTTGCAGAAAATGAAAAAGGTTATAAAAATCTTCTAAAATTAGTAAGCATCTCCTATCTAGAGGGATTTTACTATAAGCCACGTATAGACAAAGAGCTCTTAAACGAATACCACGATGGCCTTATTGGGCTTAGTGCATGTCTACACGGGGAGGTCCCATCACTTATATTGAGAAATAATTATGAAGAGGCAAAGAAGGTAGCAAGGGAATATGAAGACATCCTTGGCAAGGGGAATTTTTATCTTGAGCTCCAAGACAATGGTCTAGAGGAGCAGAATAAGGCAAATGAGGGTTTGATCAGATTATCAAATGAGCTCTCTTTACCAATTGTAGCAACAAATGACTGCCATTATTTAAGACCAGAGGATGCAGAGGCACATGACATACTACTCTGCATACAGACAGGGAAGAATATCCATGACAAAAATCGCTTACGTTTTTCTACAAATCAGTTCTATTTTAAATCTAAGGAGGAGATGGTAGATGCCTTCTCAGACTATCCCCAGGCCATTAAAAATACCATGGCCATTGCTGAAAGGTGCAATCTTGAGTTAGAGCTTGGCAGATATCGCTTCCCAAAGTTCCCTGTCCCAGAGGGGATAAGCCTCTCAGATTTTTTGGTAGAGAAGGCAAAATCTGGTTTGAAGAAAAAACTCATCCTCAATGGTAAAAAGGAGAAAGACTATGTCATCTACTTTGAGCGCCTAGAGAGGGAGCTAGAGGTCATTAATAAAATGGGGTTTGCTAGCTATTTCCTTATTGTCTCTGATTTTGTCTCCTATGCCAAAAAAAGGGGCATCCCTGTAGGGCCAGGCAGGGGTTCTGCTGCAGGCAGCCTTGTTGCATATGCCTTGGATATTACAGAGATAGACCCAATCCCCTATGGCCTGCTATTTGAGAGGTTCCTTAACCTAGAAAGGGGGAGTATGCCAGATATAGATGTTGACCTCTGCATGGAGAGAAGGGAAGAGGTATTAAGATATGTCTCAAAAAAGTATGGAGGGAGGGATCATGTCGCACAGATCATTACATTTGGAAAGATGCAGGCAAGGGCCGTTATCAGGGATGTAGGACGTGCCTTAGATATGCCCTATCAGGAGGTTGACAAGATTGCAAAGCTTGTCCCAGCGATACTAAATATCTCATTAGAAGAGGCCATCTCTAATGAGCCGCGTCTTTCCTCCCTGGCCTCCCAAAACCCTACTGTAAAAAGGCTCTTAAAAATTGCCAGGTCACTAGAGGGCCTCCCCAGACATGCCTCTACCCATGCAGCCGGGGTGGTAGTCTCAGATAGGCCGCTTGTCCATTATCTACCTCTGTACCGGGGGACCAAGGGTGAGGTAGTTACACAGTTTGATATGAAGGGGATTGAGCGGGTAGGTCTGATTAAATTTGACCTCCTTGGCCTTAAGACCCTTACCTCCATTAAAAAGACACTAGACTTGATTGAGAAAAATCGCAAGGTAAGGATAGACCTCTCCCAGATCGACTTAAAAGATAGAGCAACCTATGAACTCCTTTGCAAGGGGGATACATGTGGTGTCTTCCAGTTAGAGAGTCCGGGGATGAGGGACTTACTAAAGCGCCTTAAACCATCTTGCTTTGAGGACTTGATTGCCCTAATTGCCCTTTATAGGCCAGGGCCCATAGAGAGTGGTATGATAGATGAATTTATTAAGAGAAAACATGGAAAGATACCTATAAGATATGAAATTCCAGAACTTGAGCCCATCTTAAAGGAGACATATGGTATAATTGTCTATCAAGAGCAGGTGATGCAGATTGCAGAGGCACTGGCAGGCTATACACTAGGTGAGGCAGATGTCTTAAGGAAGGCCATGGGGAAAAAGAGGCCTGAGATTATGGCAAAGGAGCGCAGTAGATTTTTGGATGGGGCCATAAAAAATGGTATAAAGAGAGAAAAGGCCGAACATATCTTTGACCTTATGGAAAAGTTTGGCGGCTATGGGTTTAATAAATCACACAGTACTGCCTATGCCCTTATTGCCTATCGTACAGCCTATCTAAAGGCACACTATCCTTTGGAATTTATGGCATCACTTCTGACCTGTGAGGTGGGCTCTACAGACGATGTAGTAAAATATATTAATGAGTGCCAGGAAAAGGGTATAGAGGTACTGCCACCAGATGTAAATCTGAGTGAGGCAGATTTTATAGTAGAGGGAGATAAGATCAGATTTGGTCTAGCAGCCATTAAAAATGTAGGAGAGGGGGCTATCCTCTCTATCATAGATGCAAGAAAGAATGGGCCATTTAAATCATTATTAGATTTTTGTAAGCGTGTTGATTTGAGGAAGGTAAATAAGAGGGTGATAGAGAGCCTTATAAAGGCAGGTGCCTTTGACAGTATAGGGGCAAAGAGAAGGCAGCTTATGTTCATTCTGTCTAAGGCAATAGAGATAGGACAAAGAAAACAAAGGCAGGCAGGTGCCTCACAACTGTCCCTATTCTCTAAGGAAGAGGAGATAGAACTTCCGCAAATGGAAGAATGGGATGAGGAACTGCGCCTTGCAAACGAAAAGGAGGCCTTAGGAATCTATCTAACAGGGCACCCCTTAAAGAGGTATCAAAGGCAATTGACCAAATTGACCAATACAAATACAGAGGAGGTCCCCCACCTTGAGGATGGGAGGCATATAGCAATTGGGGGTACAGTAAGGGCAATTAAGGAGATTGATAGCAAACTTGGAGAAAAGATGGCATTTATAACACTAGAGGACACAAAGGGATTTGTAGAGGTCATTGCCTTTCCTGAGATATATAGAAGGGTCTCTTCCTTGATCAAGGGTGATAAGCCACTTTTAATTAAAGGGGAGATCAGCAAAGATGAGGCATCTTCTAAGATTATTGCCCATGATATCTGTCCATTGTCAGAGGTTACTGAAAGAAAGAGTATGATTAGGGCAGTTCATATAAAATTGAGGCCAGATGGATTAAAAAGAAGCCATCTACTTTATATAAAGGACATAATCAAGGCATATCCTGGCAGTTGTCCTGTCTATCTTCATCTATTATTTGAAAGGGAGGCAGTGGTGTCACTGCCAAGAGAGCTCTATATAAACCCCTCAGAGGAGTTTGCACATAGAATAAATGATTTTTTGGGCTATTCGGCCGTAGAGATTAGGCATTGATAAAGTGAAGGATTTAAGACAGAGGTTTTATCGAACTTGGTGTAAGGGCAATCATCTTACCCCATTTCAAGTGGCCATTAAGGAAACAGACTTGTGGTTAAGGGCAGAGAGACCACTCATAGATGAGACAAGGGAGCTTGTCTTTAAATATAGGGCTCAATTGGAAAAATATATCAGCCTGAATCCTGAATTCAAAACAAGTCTTTTTCCTTTAAACTATGACCCATTTGCCCCTAAATTGATAAAGGAGATGATATTGGCCAGTCAAGAGGCTGGGGTAGGGCCTATGGCCGCAGTGGCTGGTGCCATGTCCCAGGCAATAGGGAGGGGGCTTTTAAGATACTCAAAAGAGGTTATCGTAGAAAATGGTGGAGATATATTTGTATGCGTTAAGAGACCTACCTTTGTGGGCATCTTTGCTGGTTCATCCCCACTCTCTAATCGCCTTGCCATCCATTTATCTCCATCAAAAATGCCTATGGCAGTTTGTACCTCTTCAGGTAAGATAGGCCACTCTTTAAGTAGGGGAAATGCCGATGCCGTCACGGTAGTGGCATATAATGCCGCCTTGGCAGATGCATTGGCCACTGCTATTGGCAACTTGATAAAGACAAAGGGGGATATAGAAAAAGGAATTAATTTTGCTAAAAAGATAAAGGATATTTTGGGGGTAATCATCATTTTAGATGATTATTTGGCCGCTTGGGGGCAAATTGAACTTATGCCAATAAGGGGGGTAAGATGAATATCCTATGGGCACCATGGCGTATAAAATACATATTGGGAAAGAAGGAGCCAGAGTGCATATTTTGTCCCCATAATAGGAAAGGCACAGATGAGGAAAATTTGATACTCTTTAGGGGCCGCTATTCTATGGTTATGATGAATAAGTATCCATATAACAATGGACACCTCTTGGTCTCCCCCCTTACCCATACCCCGGATCTGGAGGGCCTAAGTGTGGATGAGTTAAAAGACCTTATTATAAAGGTAAAGGAGTCCATCCGTATCTTAAAAGAGGTGATGAAGCCAGATGGGTTTAATGTGGGCCTTAATCTAAGCCAGGTTGCTGGGGCGGGTATGGCAGACCATGTACACTTTCACATTGTCCCCAGATGGAATGGGGATACCAGTTATATGACGGTCTTAGGGGAGGTGCGTGTCATCCCAGAGGATCTAAAATCTACTTATAGGCGGCTAAAGCCATATTTTGATGATCTAAAGAAAAAGGAGACATAGGTTATGAGGTGGATAAAGGCAATTCTTTTCTCTTTATTATTTTGTGTAGCTATAATATTTGTAGTTCAAAATCTAGATTTTTTAAATCAATCTGCAGAGATAAAATTAAATCTCTATTTTATAAACGGCTCTTCGGGCCCACTCAAATTTTATGTACTCCTGCTCCTCTCCTTTCTTCTTGGTGTGATCTTTGCCTCATTTTATACATTTAAGATATGGTATGGAAAGATAAAATTAACAAAAATTAAGGAAAAAGAGATTAAAAAGTTAAAGCAAGAGCTAGATTCTTTGCGTAATTTTCCTATAACTCAGGAAAAATGAATATTACCTTTCCATTGATTTGTTGTTTAAGTGGCATCATAGGGCTTATAGTGGGCTTAAAGTGGCCAAGGAAGCTGCCTACCTTTTCTGATAAAGGCAAAATAGCATTCCTGACAGGTTTCCGATATCTCCTATCCAATGAACCAGATAGGGCCATAGAGGCCTTTACAAAGGCCGTTCAACTTGACACAGACACTGTAGAGACCTATGTGGCATTAGGCAATCTTTTCAGGGACAAGGGAGAGATTGAAAGGGCTATACGCATTCGGCAAAGCATCATGACCCGCCCCCACCTTGATAGACAGATCCGGCTTCAGGCACTGTATGACTTGGCTATAGACTATAAAAAGGGTGGGTTTATTGATCGTGCTATCGATGCATTTAAAGAGGTCATCCGTCAAGACCCCCAAAGGGTAGATGCATACCTAGAGCTGGCATCCCTTTATCAAGAGATCAAAGATTGGGAGGCGGCCTTTAAATGTATCAAAGAATTGGCAGCTATTACTAAAGACAATTATAGTTTGATGTTGGCCCATTTTAAGACAGAGATGGGCAAGGTGTCCCAAAGGGAGGATCTTGGAAAGGCAGAAAAACTATATAAAGAGGCAATCAAGATAAATAAAAGGTGTGTTGATGCCTATCTACATTTAGGCGATTTATACCTGGCAAAGAAAAATGTCAAAAAGGCCTTAGATATTTGGTTGGAGGTAATAAAGAATGCCTCTGACTACGCATTTTTGGTCTATAGGCGTATAGAAGAGCACCTTGATAAACTGAAGGCAGAAGAGGCATTAAAGAAATTGATCAAGTATTTAGAAAAGATGAAAAGATGTGATTTATGGTCTTGTTTGATACTGGCCAGGTATTACCACAGGAAGGGTGATTTTTTTATGGCAAAGAGGTATCTTAAAGAGGCCCTTACAGAGGCCCCTCAATATACCTCTGCCAGGCAGTTTTTGGCACAAATACTCTTAGAAGAGGGTGAAACACAGGCTGCCTTAGAGGAAATAAAAAAATTGGCCAAGACATCCACCTTAGAAAGGACGTTCCAGTGCAGTCAGTGTGGCTATGAGGCGCATAGGCTCTCATGGAAGTGCCCACAATGTGGCAATTGGGATACTATTAAACCAAAGGCAGCATAAAAAAAAGGCCTGCCATTTGGCAGGCCTTTTAGCAAAGAGCTATTTTAGACTAGATTCTTACCACCTTGGTAGCCTGAACCCCTTTTGGTGTTTCTATAACCTCAAATTCCACTTTTTGTCCCTCTTTTAATGTCTTATATCCCTCCCCCTCAATAGCTGAAAAATGGACAAATACATCTGCTCCGTTCTCACGCTGGATAAAACCATAGCCCTTACTGTCATTAAACCACTTCACTACTCCTTTAAACCTCATTCAAACCTCCTAAAAAATAAAAAATTACATGACCAATGGCCACAACTGCTCTTAACATATACAACACCCCTTGTCAAGCACAAATAAAATATTATAGCACACTTGCGGGTTTTTTATAGGGGAAACGAGGATTTGGGTTAACAAATACCTTGACATTAACTTAAGTTCAAGTTATATATAAAAAAGGAGCAACTAAACTAGGAATTAAGCTGCGTGGCCAAAATTAACCTCCATAGAAGATTTGACTTTAATATAGCAAGAGGGAGCTACTTTGGATGGGTCAAATTTCTCTTCTCTAGTAAGCATGGCATAAATTACCCTTATAAGCTTATTTATAACAGCAACAACAGACTTTTTGTAACTACCAAAGCCCTTTCTCTTCTTTTCAAAGTAGACCCTAAATACAGGATTGTAAACTATGGCCATCACAGCCATCTGAAAGAGGACATTTCTAAGATGAGGGTTCCCTTGCTTAGAGATACTCATCCTCTG
>JAGGTC010000193.1 GCA_021163945.1 Deltaproteobacteria bacterium
ATTTCCTGGGGATATTTTGCTGATAGGGGTAAATTAACAGACTCGTAACATACCTTCAAGTCTTTTGAAGAGAATTCAGGTTTATTTTTAAAATGTTTCAAATAATAGGCAAAGAATGTTGCAGTAGCCACCCTTGTTTTGGGACGCTTTTTCTTATAAGACTCCCACAATTGCTGATCGAGACTTTCTTCTTGCTTGAGTATTTTCCCCTTTGCATTTCCTCCAAGTTCTTCTAATTCTGTCTCTCTTTCGTTCTCAACCTTGGTTGAAAAAGACCTCCTTAAAAGATAAGGAATAATCTCTTTACTTAGATAGTCCCATGTGGTCCTAGCCAATGGTTCTGGCCCCTCGATGGAAAAATTCAGATCTAAGAGGGATATTTGAAGTTTGACAGTAGATTCTGGCATAACCCCCTCTGGTATCTTTTTAAAAAATTTGGTTTGATTTAACATGATTATTATTATTTGTCAATTACCCCGTCATATACTTGCCTATTTTTAAATATTGTGCTAATTATATGGGCTGAGATGGAAGAGATAATAAAAATGGCAAAGGATGCAAAGGCTGCATCAAGTATAATGAAGACTGCTGGCACCAGCCAGAAAAATGCCGCACTTATGGAGATAGCAAAGGCGTTAGAAGAGAATAAAGCTGAACTTATTAGTGAGAATGCAAAGGATATAAGTTTTGCAAAGGAAAAGGGGCTATCTAAGGCACTTATTGATAGACTCACATTAAATGAGGAGAGAATCTCAGGCATGATAAATGGAATATCTGAGGTTATATCACTCCCTGATCCAGTGGGTACAGTGGTAAAGATGTGGCAGAGGCCAAATGGATTAAAGGTAGGGAAGATGCGTATTCCACTGGGTGTAATTGCCATGGTCTATGAGGCACGCCCTGATGCCACTGTAGATGCAGCCGTATTATGCCTAAAGTCAGGAAATGCTGTTATCTTAAGGGGTGGCTCTGAGGCCATAAATTCCAATATCTATCTGGGGAAACTGATGCAGGGGGCACTAGCAAAGGTAGGGCTTCCTGAAAAGGCCATCCAAATAGTGCCCACTACAGAGAGAGAGGCCATTTTACACCTATTAAAATTGGAGGATTATATTGATCTAATCATCCCCCGTGGGGGCGAGGGCCTGATTAGATTTGTTACAGAAAATGCAAGGATACCAGTGCTTAGGCACTATAAAGGGGTTTGTCATACATATGTAGATGACAAGGCCGATTTGAAGATGGCAGAAGAGGTATGCTTTAATGCAAAGGTACAGCGCCCTGGTGTATGTAATGCCATGGAGACCATGTTGGTACACGAAAAGATAGCCTCAGCATTTCTCCCACCTATGTTAAAACGCTTTAAAGAGGCAGGGGTAGAGATTAGGGGCTGTCCCAAGACCTGTGAAATCTTCCCTTCTGCCAAACCAGCAACAGAGGAGGACTGGCCTAAGGAATACCTGGACTTGATCCTCTCTGTAAAGGTTGTAAGGGATATAGATGAGGCCATCCTACACATCTCTAAATATGGCTCAAATCACACAGAGACTATTATTACCGAGGACTATCAAAATGCCTGGAGGTTTTTGGAAGAGGTGGATGCCTCAGTGGTAATTGTAAATGCATCTACCAGATTTAATGACGGAAATCAATTGGGATTAGGGGCAGAGATAGGGATAAGCACCTCAAAACTACATGCCTATGGCCCTATGGGCTTGGAGGAATTAACGACTACCAAATTCATTGTCTTTGGACAGGGGCAGATTAGAAGTTAAGGATAAGAAAGCAAAGATTGGAATCCTGGGTGGAACCTTCAACCCCATTCATGTGGGGCATTTGCGGGCTGCTGAAGAGGTATACGAGGCCCTTTCCCTAGAAAAGATCCTATTTATCCCCTCAGGTATACCCCCACATCGGGAGGAAGATTTGGCCCCTTTTGACCATCGTTACCAAATGGTAAAACTTGCCACTGAAGGAAATCCACACTTTGCTGTATTGGATATAGAGGGAAGGCGCCCGGGAATGTCCTATACAGTAGATACACTGAAAGAGCTAAATAGGCTCTATCCTTTGGCAAAACTCTATTTTATCTTGGGTCTAGATGCATTCTTAGAGATTGAGACATGGAGGTCTTATAAAAAACTCTTTTCCCTGGCCCACTTTGTTATAATCTCTAGACCTGGTTTTGATGAGAACCATATAGGCGATGTCTTAAAAAAAATCTTTAAAGATATAAAATATGATAAGGAGGGGATGATATTTTATATACCAGGGGCACTTGATGTCCTTTATCGAAAAATAACGCTACTAGACATTTCCGCTACACTTATTAGAAATCTTATAAAAAAAGGTCTTTCTATCCGTTATCTAGTCCCTGAGTCAGTAGAGCAATATATTTATGAAAAGGGAGTTTATGGAAAATATGAAATTGGTAGCCAGCTTAAAGGCGGCTACAAGTAAGAAGGCCTTAGATATTGTACTTTTGGATCTAAGAGGTCTCTCCAACATTACCGATTATTTCCTGATTATTAGTGGAAATTCAGACCGTCATGTACAAGGTATTGCAGAGGCCATTTTGGAGAATATGGAAAAGGAGGGACACCGCCCCTTAGGGATAGAGGGGCTCAGCCAAGGCAGATGGGTCTTATTAGACTATGATGATGTGGTAATCCATATATTTTATGAACCTGTCCGCAAATATTACGACCTTGAAGGCCTTTGGGCAGATGCCCCTAGATTGGTATTAGATGAGGCATCTAAGGCCTTTTAAATTTCTCCCTTAATTTTTCTACCACAATTTGTGGCACCAATCCCCTTATATCCCCCCCAAATCTGGCGGCCTCTTTTACAATGGTAGAGCTCAAAAATAACCATTTAAAATCAGTCATAAGGAACACAGATTGGATATCTCGATTGAGGCGACGATTCATCAGTGCTAACTGCAGCTCATAATCAAAATCAGAGACGGCCCTAAGCCCCCTTAATATTACCTTTGCATTCCTGCGGGCTGTATAGTCTACCAATAGCCCTTCAAATGCATCTACCTCCACCCTTTCATAATCCTTTATCTTTTCCTTAATGCCCTCCCTTATCATCTCTAGGCGCTCCTCTACTGTAAACAGGGGCCTTTTATCATGATTTATAGCTACAGCCACAATGACCTTATCAAATATCTCTAGTGCCCTCCTTATGAGGCTTATATGACCATTGGTAATGGGGTCAAATGAACCTGCATAGACGGCAATCCTCTCTTGCATAATTTTCCCCTAATCTTAATAAGGTTATGGCAGTCTGACCATACTCTTTTCTTTTTTGAACCAAAAATGGTCCTGCCAAAAACCCCTGTTTAAAATAGTGTTCAATTACCAAAATCGATTGTGAATTTAGTATATTAGATGTTTTTTCTAGTAATTTCAATGCCCTCTCTATAAGCCCCTCTCTATAGGGTGGATCCATAAATACTACATCAAATGGGCCCCATTTTCTTAGGAAATTTAGCCCCTTTGTTATATCCCTCCTGATGATTACTGCAGAAGAGATGCCCAAAGAGGATAGATTTTTTTCAATGCTTTTAATAGCCCTAATGGAATTATCTACAAATACCACTTTATCTGCACCACGACTTAGGGCCTCTATGCCCAAGCTTCCTGTCCCGGCAAATAAATCTAAGACATATCTTCCATTCCAGTCCAAATTTAGCATATCAAAGATGGCCTCCTTTACCAGATCTGAGGTGGGCCTAATCCTCAGTCCCTTAGGTACAAATAGCCTGTGCCCTTTATACTTTCCTGAAATAACCCTCATATTTGTCTCAAGACATAATGTCCCTTATCCTCAATTTAATGAGTTGAATCTGCCTCCAGTTCTCCTGATAGGGTGTAAATGCAAGCTTGATGTATTTGGGCAGGGGATGGAAGTAGGGAGAATTTGGGCCAATTGCCTCAAATAAGGCATTTCCTTGACTTACCAATAGTTTTAAATGCCTTTCATTTACTATTGATTGTTTTACCTCTAAGGGCTTACTACAGAAGGTAGGCTCTGGATTGCCCAATCCATAGGGCTCAAAAAGTTGCAAATGCCGCATAAATTCAAGATTGATCTCCTTAAAATCTGCCTCTGCATCTATGTATAACCTTTGAGCATTGAGCTCCTCACAACTATTTACCAACTGCTCAAATTGTCTGATAAATCTTTCTAGATTCTCAGGCATAATTTTTAGTCCCACGGCAAATTCATGGCCACCATAAGAGCTAAGGTATGGGGCACAACTCTCTAAGGCCTGATATAGATTGAAGCCATTTGGGCTTCGTCCTGAGCCCCTCCCCTGCCCCTGCCAGAGGCTAATTAGAATAGTAGGCCTATTAAATGCCTCAGTCAGCCTGCCTGCCACAATGCCTATTACCCCTGGGTGCCACTGTGGGTTTGCCAGTACACAGTGTCCTGTCTCTTTTACCATCCTATTTGCCTCCCTCCAAATCCTCTCCTCTATCCTCTGCCGCTCTTGATTGAGCTCATTGAGCTTACCTGCAAGAGATTTTGCCTCCTCTTTATCTTCACTGATGAGGAGCCTTAAGGCAAGGCCTGCTTTACCCATCCTCCCTGCTGCATTAAGCCTAGGGGATAGTCTAAAGGCCACATCCCAGCAATTTAATCTATGATTAAGCCCACTTATCTCTTTTAGTGCCTTAATGCCAGGCCTTTCTGTCTGTTTTAGTACCTCTAGCCCATACCTTACAAAGATCCTGTTCTCATCTATTAGGGGTACAATGTCTGCAATAGTACCTAAGGCTACAAGATCAAGGTAGGCCTTTAAATTTGGTATCTCCCCCCCATCCCATGCCCCATTGCCCTTTAAATATCTCCTTAGGGCTATAATTAGATTGAAGGCTACCCCAACCCCTGCCAGCTCTTTAAAGGGAAAGGGACAATCATTCTGTTTTGGGTTGATGATGGCATAGGCAGGTGGTGGATTAGAAGGCACTTTATGGTGGTCTACCACAATAACATCAAGCCCAAGATTCTTTGCAAGGGCGATCTCTTCACAATTACTGATTCCACAATCTGTAGTAATCATTAGGGTAAAGCCCTTGGTAGCTATCCTCTTTACGGCCTCTATATTTAGGCCATAGCCCTCGTGTATACGATTGGGGATATAAAAATCTATATGAGGGGTGAGCCTGTGTAGGAAGTGGTAAATAAGGGCCGTACTAGTTAGCCCATCTACGTCATAATCACCATATACAACAATCTTTTCTCCATTTGCTATTGCCTGTGCTATGCGGAAGACTGCCCTGTCCATGTCCTTGAGCAAAAAGGGATTGTGTAGATCAGAAAGCTTAGGAAAAAGGAAGTGGTATGCCCTAACTGGGTCCTCCAGACCACGGTTTAGTAATAGCTGAGCAATCAGGGTAGGGATCCTTAAGGCATTGGCCAATTTTTTAGCACGTTCAGGCTCTTTTGGTAAAAACTTCCAACTAACCTGCATTTTTGCTGAGTATATCCTTTGTTTAAATAATGTCAAGCATTTTTCAAGCCTTGACATTTAGATAAGAAGGTTTCATCCTAGAGAAAGAGGGGGAGGTAATGAAGGAAGCAATGCTTTATGAAGGATTAAAGGATAAGAAGGTACGTTGCAAACTATGTAGCCATAGGTGTCTGATTGGTGAGGGGAAAAAGGGCATCTGTAGGGTGAGGGAAAATAGGGATGGGAAACTTTATTCGCTTGTCTATGGGAAGGTTGTAGCAAAACATAATGACCCTATTGAGAAAAAACCACTTTATCACTTCTATCCAAAGAGCCTCTCATTTTCTATCTGCACCGTGGGCTGTAATTTTCGGTGTCTTTTTTGTCAAAATGCAGATATTTCTCAAATGCCTAGGGATCAGGAAAAGATATTAGGGTGGCCTGCTACCCCTGAGGATATTGTAAATGAGGCCATTGGGCAGGGGGCTGCCTCCATTTCTTATACCTACACAGAGCCTACCATATTTTTTGAATTTGCCTATGATGTAGCAAGGCTGGCAGTGAAGAAGGGGCTAAAAAATGTGTTCGTTAGCAATGGGTTTATGAGCCAAGAGGCAATAGAGACTATTAGGCCTTATCTTCATGCAGCCAATATAGACCTAAAGTCATTTAGGGATAAATATTATAAGGAGATATGTGGTGCAAGGTTAAAACCGGTGCTAGATACCATCACAAATATGGTAAAAATGGGCATTTGGGTGGAACTTACCACATTACTTGTCCCTACCCTAAATGACTCTGAGGAGGAATTGAGGGATATTGCAAAATGGATTTATGAGCTCAATCCAGATATCCCTTGGCACATCAGCCGATTTTATCCTACCTACCTTTTAACAAACGTCCCCCCTACCCCAATTTCCTCTATCCATAAGGCAAGGGAGATTGGCCTAAAGGCAGGTCTTCGCTATGTTTATAGCGGAAATATCCCAGGGGATGAGGGCGAGAATACATATTGTCCAAATTGTGGTACACTACTCATTGAACGCTATGGATACCATATCCCTAAGTACAACATTAGGGATGGACACTGTCCAAACTGTGGGACAAAGATACCAGGGGTAGGCCTATAGGACTACCAAGGCATCCTCTCCAGTGTCTTTTCTGTAAAAAGCCTCTCATCAATCCCTTTGTTAAAGCTAATATCCTTAAAGAGGACTATATCTGAATGGCCAGTCCGAAGGTTTTTTACCTCCCAAAGGTCATCAGAGAGGCAGCCATCCTTAAATATCCTAAAGTGCCTAAAGAGTGTCTTAAAGACCTTCCCCCTAGGGTTATAGTATTCATCAAAGATGGCAAATCCCGTCTTTTTGTCTAACCAAACAATCCTTTTGCTATAATACCAGTCTTTCCTCTTTGGGGTTGCCTCAATCTTATAACAAGGCAGCCCTTTGTAATATACCTCATTTGTATATATAGCCCTGTATCCAGAGAATGCCTCTTCACCCAATAGTTTATAGTTTTCATAGCCAAAACGACGGGTAGAGATCTCCTCAATGGTATACTCAGTCCCCATAAATGAGTCATCCTCCTCTGCCTGTGAGACCTTCCTTATCTTTTTAAAGGAAGGGAGCCAAATCCATATATCATGTTGTTTTTTGGGATCTGTATAGGCCCAGGTCAGTACAGCTAACCCCTTTGTGTATTCTGGATAGGTTACAGATACCAGGTCTTTATAATCAATCCCCCCTTTTCCATGGAGCAAGATCCTCTTTCTAATGTATTTTTTTCTCCTTTTAAAACCTGTCTTATCTATCATCACAACCTCCCCAGAGAGGTTATAATCATGGGCAAATCTCTTATACTTTAAATCAAACCAGACCTTCATTATCTGCTCTGCATTTGGATTTTTGGGGATAGTTGGCAGTTGGCACCTGGTTTGCCCATATGAAATGCCAAAAAAGATAAAGAAAAAACAGAGAAATATCTTTTTCATAATATCTGCCTCCAGAAAACTTTAAGATAAATGATATAAGCTATTAAAGATTAGGTCAAGATTAAAAAAGATCCTTGAAAAGGGTACTTAATCCTGATATCATTCTGCAAAAATTTGAGAGGTTGATATGAGGCTAGAGACCATTACCATGCCTGATTTTTCAAGGGCAAGGGACTACATTGTATTGATCCCCTTTGGTTCAATAGAAGAGCATGGCCCCCATCTTCCCCTTGGGACAGATGCCATTATTGCCTATGAAATCAGCTTGGCTGCCTCTGAGGGAAAGGATATCATTGTCTCACCCCCTATATACTATGGTATATGTAGAAGCACCAAGGAACACCCAGGTACTATCACCATATCTGGAGACACACTGCGCAGTTTTGCAAGGGATATTGTGCTTGGTTTCCTAAGGCATGGATTTAAAAGATTTATCCTCTTCTCAGGGCATGCTGGTGGGACCCATATGGCAAGCCTAGTAGAGGTAGGAGAGGGGCTTTTAGAACACCCTGAGATTGATCATATAGCCGTGGTCAGCATATTTGACTTGATAGGAGAGGATATTCCAATTGAGACAAAAAACGATGGTCATGCAGGAGAGCTAGAGACCTCTCTCATGCTATACCTTCATCCAGATTGGGTAAAAGGCAGTGCACCCCCTGACTATCCAAGATTTCCAAAGCCTATATTGGTAAAGGAAAAATTAAAATATTGGAAAAGCGGGGTCTGGGGGGACCCTACCAAGGCATCTAAAGAGAAAGGGGAGAGGCTCTTTTTATATCTAGTA
>JAGGTC010000158.1 GCA_021163945.1 Deltaproteobacteria bacterium
ACTTTACTTTGAGGGGCAGAGCCCCTCAAACTCCCCAAAAAGATTTTTATTTCCTTTGGGGGATTCAAAGGGGCAAAGCCCTTTGAGTTTTACGAAAACCGCCTTGCCATTCATCCCCACCTACAAGGTGGGGCATTCTGGCGGTTTTCGTAAATATAACTTGCAAAGAGGCCAAAATTGTGTTTTATTGACTATATGTTTTAAAAAGGAGGATTGATGAGGCTTGGTGTAGTAGCGCAAAAATATAGATTTAGCGTTAGCGATTATTATAAACTTGTTGAGGTAGGTATTCTATCAGAAGATGATAGGGTTGAACTCATAAATGGGGAGATTATAGAGATGACACCAGTAGGGGCAAAACATGCATCTTGTATAAATAAATTGGCATTTTTATTCAATTTGAAGTTACAGGGAAAGGCTCTCGTCAGTGTTCAAAATCCATTACACATTGACGAATATAATGAGCCACAGCCTGATATTATGCTTTTGAGATATAAAGAAAATTTTTATTCAGATAGACACCCAATCCCTCAAGATGTCTTTTTACTTATAGAGGTTGCTGAATCCTCTATTGATTATGATAGAAAGGTAAAGCTTCCCTTATATGTAAAGGCCGGTATCAGTGAGGTATGGATTATAAATTTAAATGAGAACTGTATAGAGATATACAGAGACCCATCTAAAGATGAATACCAGACCCAGATAAAACTAAAAGGAGAACAAAGGTTTTCTCCTATTTCCTTTCCTAAGGTAACTTTATCAGTTACAGAAATAATTACTTAATCTTTTACCTTTAGTGCAATTACCCTTACATGTCCAATGTAATCTTTAAAGAAGATGGGGGGGTCATAAGAATTGGGGATTAACCTCTCTATGTCTTTCTTTTGATCATAGCCAATCTCCATAATAAGCCAACCGCCCTTTCTTATGTACCTTGGGCACTGATTGATCAAATAACTGATATATTTTAGTCCATCAGGGCCTCCATCTAAGGCATATCGTGGTTCATAGTCCTTTATCTCTGGGGCCAATTTATTCAATGTGGCCGTCCTTATATAGGGGGGATTGCTGACTATAAAGTGGAGGTATCCCTCTTTAAAGCAACCCAAATCCCTACTTTTTATCAAACCTATACTTACCTTATGTAACCTTGCATTTTGTTTGGCACACTCTAGTGCCTCCTTAGAGATGTCTGTAGCTATTATATGGGCACCTATCAATTCTTTAGCTAGACAGATGGCAATTGCCCCGCACCCTGTGCCCCAATCCAAGATATAGGGTTGAGAGAAATGACCTCCCTTTATAATCTCTACAGCCACTTCCACCAATCTTTCTGTTTCAGGGCGGGGAATGAATGTAGCAGGAGTAACCTTGAATCTTAGCGAGAAAAACTCCTTTTCCCCTAAGATATAGGGAAGTGGTTCATGTGCCAAACGCCTTTTTAAAAGCACCTTAAAGGCACTTAATTCCTCTTGTTTTAAGGGTTTATCATAGTGTAAATAGAGGTCAAGGCGGGAGCAATTTAAGGCAGAGGCCAAAAGTAACTCAGAGGTCAGTCTTGGTGCATCTATACCCCTTTTTTTAAGATATTCCGCACTCCACTTTATCAGACGCTTAATGTCCCAAGACTTGTGCATTATTTGGATAACTCAAGTGGTTTCCACTCTTCTTTCACAATATGCCAACCACCCTCATTTTCCAGATAAAGGCACTTTTGCCCTTGGTCTTGATGTTTGTTATCTTTATAATCCTGTCTGAAACAAACTACTACAAGATTGCCCTTTTTGTTAAATCGAGGGTCTTTAATCTCTACCTTTATGTTAAAACGGGTAGAAAAGAGTAACTTTTTCCAGTCTAACCACTTTTTTAGATCTATTCCATTTGTATAAAATCTTTGGCTATAACAGTCTGCATAGGTCTTAAAATCCCTATTTTCCCAGGCATGAGACCACTTTTTAATAAAGGCCATAATGTCTGGTGGAAGGATTGGCTTAAGGAGGGTCATATGTTTTCTTATTTGTTCTGCCACCTCTGGGCACAGGGCAATGACCTTATTGTACTCTGCCCTAGCCAATTCATATTTACCTAAGGCCTCATAGGCCAAGGCCAAACCATAATGAATTTGATAATCATTACTTAGGGTAAGGGCCTTCTTAAATTCAGATATTGCCAAGTCATACTTGCCCAGTTGATAATAAGTCAGTGCTAAATAGTGATGTCCATAGGCATTTTTTGGCATCAATGTTATTGCCTTTTTGAGGAGGGGTACTGCCTTTTCATATTTTTTTAAAAGATAATAAATTTCGCCCAAACCATAGTAGGCCTCCTTTATTTGAGGGTCTAGGGCCAAGGCAATCTCGTAGGCCTGAGCGGCTTTTTCTATTTGCCCCTCAGCTCTTAAACCTTGGGCCTTGTTCATAAAAAAAGATGCCCCATATCTTTTGTCTAAACTAGCGGCCAAACGGTATTCTGAGATAGCCAGGTCAGTTTCTCCTTCCTCTTGATAGAGTTGACCCAACAAAAAATGGCTTGTACCGTTTTTTTTATTTACCTGCAATGCCCTCTTATATTCCTCTTTAATTGCCTTATCTTTAGGGCTTAATTTATAGAGCTCCTTATACTGAGTTATGGCATTTTCTATATAGATGCGGGCAAGGTTGAGATAGGCAATTTTATAATCAGGCTTTAAGGAAATAGCCTTTTTAAACTGTGCCTCTGCCAAATCATACCTGCCCAGTGTCCAATAAATCACCCCCAAGGTATTATAGGCCTTTTCTTGTTTTGGGTCTTGTTTAATTACTATTCTTAGATGTGAAATGGCCTTATCATATTCTTTATTATCAATATAGGCCTTAATGAGATTGTAACGGGCAAGAAGGAAAGAGGGGTCAATAGAGAGGGCCTTTAACCACTGGGCCATTGCCTTATCCATATCCCCCATCTTTACATAGGCCATGCCCAAGTCATTATAGACATAAACAGCCTTAGGGTCTTGATTCAAGACCTCGTTAAAGATACTGATAGCCTCCTGATATTGGCCTTTATCCAAATAATCTAGCCCCTGTTGCCACCTCTTCTTTAAGATTGGACTGAGGGCATAGGCAAAAGTAGACAATATAAAATAAAGGAGAATACTGTAAATAAAAATACATTTAAATTTGGTTTGACAATGCATCTATTACTCTTTGTGCCTTATTTAATAGATCCCCCTCTTTTTTTAATGGTACAAGCAATTCTCCCTTGGGGGTAAATCGATAGCCTGGGTGTCCTCCTAAGAACCTAACAAAATCTCCACTATCTAAAATACTAGATTTATCAAAGACAAATCTTAATGCCCCATCACTTATATCTAATCTTTTTATATTAAAATGCCTCAGTGAGAGCTTTAACCTGATCAAATTAATCAAATTTTCTAATGACTTTGGCAATGTTCCATAGCGGTCTCTAAATTCATCTACAATTTCAGCTAGTTCCTCTTCACTCTTTATCATAGAAAGTCGCTTGTATGCAACAAGGCGCCCCCCTTTATCTTTGATATAGTCCCTCGGAATATAGGCAGAAATAGGCAATTTTATCTCAGGCTCTATACCTTCTTCCATAGGTCTTCCTTTTAGTTCATAAATGGCCTTTTGCAATAACTCCAGATACATTTCATAGCCAACTGAGGCAATGTGGCCTGATTGGGCTGTCCCTAAAATGTTTCCTGCCCCCCTTATCTTTAGATCATACAGGGCAATCCGATAACCAGAAGAAAGCTCTGTATGTTCTAACAATGCCTTAAGCCTCCTCTGTGCCTCAGAGGTCAATAATTTTTTATGGGGGACAAGTAAGTAGGCATAGCCCTGTCTATCGCTCCTCCCCACCCTCCCTCTGAGGTGGTAAAGCTGGGAGAGACCAAACATATCAGCCCGATTGATAATGATAGTATTAACATTTGGGATGTCTAGGCCAGCCCCCACAATGTTGGTACAAAGCAAGACATCTATCTCCTTTCTCAAGAATTTGAGCATTGTCTCTTCTAACAAAGTTTCCTTTAATCTCCCATGGGCAATGCCCAATCTGATATCCGGCATAAGCCTAGACAAAAACTTGGCCATCTTAGGGATTCCCTTTATATGTGGGTGTACAAAGAATACCTGTCCACCCCTCTCTATTTCCCTAAAGATTGCCTCCCGGATTAACAAAGGATTAAACCTAGATAGGTAGGTCTTTACAGGGAGTCTATCGGGTGGTGGTGTCTCTATCAGGCTTAAGTCCCTGATGCCTAAGAGGGAGAGATAAAGTGTTCGGGGTATGGGGGTAGCACTTAGTGTAATCACATCTACCATTGTCTTTAACTGTTTTAGATATTCTTTTTGCTTGACGCCAAAGCGGTGCTCTTCATCAATAATTACTAGACCCAAATCCTTAAAGGCCACATCCTTCTGGAGGAGGCGATGGGTCCCAATAACAATGTCAATAAGCCCCTTTCTCAGTCCCTCCAATATCTCCATTTGTTCCCTTTTGGGGCGGAAGCGATTTAGACAGGCAATATTTATAGGGAAATCCTCAAGTCTTTTTTTAAATGTGAGATAGTGTTGTTCTGCCAAGATGGTAGTAGGGACTAGTACAGCTACCTGTTTTGCATCCAAGACGGCCTTAAAGGCAGCCCTAATGGCTATTTCTGTCTTTCCAAAACCTACATCCCCACAGATAAGCCTATCCATGGGGTATGGCCTCATCATATCGGCCAATACCTCACTTATTGCCCTTTGTTGATCAGGGGTCTCTGTATAAGGAAAATTTAGTTCAAATGCATGATATTCCTCATCAAGTGGTGAAAATGCATAGCCCTTTTGGGACATGCGTTTTGCATAGAGTTCTAACAGTTCCTTGGCAATCTTCTCTACTGCCCTCTTTACACGTCTCTTTGTGCTGCGGAATGTCCCTGCCCCTAATTTATCTAAACTTGGTTCCTTTCCCTCTATCCCTATATATTTTTGGACCAAATTGAGTTTATCTATAGGTACATAAAGCTTATCTCCATCTTGATACTCTATAGACAAAAATTCATTTTCTAATCCACCTATATTCAGGCTTACCAAGCCGCGATATCTTCCAATGCCATGTTCTATATGTACTAGATAATCCCCCTCTTTTAGGTCTTCAAAGGTACTTACTGCTAAGGTGGGTCTTTGAGGAGGTGTTAATTCCCTTCTAGGTATCTTGAGCTCATCCTCAGTTAGGACTACCAGTCCTTCTTCAGGCCATATAAAGCCCTCAGAAAGCCTACCATTATAGATAGTAATTCCCCGCTTTTCCTCTTTAAATGGTGGAATAGCCGATACAGGCTCAAATTGATACGATTTTAACAGACCCTCAAGATTTTTTTGCCTAAATGTGCCTTGGCAGACAATGCAAATCCTTAAGCCTTGCCTAAGCCATGTCTCTATATACACCTTAAAATTTTTTATTACATCCTTTAGCTCTACATCTACAAAAGGGCTCTTTATAGAAAATGAGAAAGAATCTGGGGTATAGGTAGGCAATTCATCAATGTAGAGCAATTGATATTGGTTTAGGCGCTGTTTTATATCTTGATAGTCTAAATAGACAAAATCATTTGGGAGATAAGGAAACTCTTTTAGATGATTGACTAATTTATTTTCTATCTCCTCTGCCAGATTAAAAATCCTTTCGGGCCTCCAGAGGAAAATTACTGTATCTTTGGGTATATAGTCAAAGACAGGGCTAGGGGGTGAGTCATAAAAGAGGGGGAAGAGGGACTCAATCCCTGGTTGATGGACAGGGGCCTCTAAGTACCTCTTTAGATATCCCTTTTCTAAGATGTTTAATCTTTCCATCCTCTCTCTAGCCCTTTGAAAGGCCTTCTGACTTTTAGGGACAGGATTTACAGGGATGATTATAAATTCATCCAGCATCACTTTAGAACGTTGACTAATAGGGTCAAAAAAACGGACAGATTCAATCCTGTCACCAAAGAATTCAAGCCTTAATGGCCTGTTATAAAGCGGTGGAAATATATCAATAATCCCCCCACGTACACTAAATTCACCCACACCCTCTACTAGATCTACACCTTGGTATCCAAAGAGGTGGAGGGTGGAGATGAAGCCCTCACGGTCAATTTCCTCACCTACCTGATATATCTCTGCCATTTTTGAAAGTTCTGATCTTGGTAAAAAATAAGAAAACAAAGAGCGGATAGGGGAAATTATTAATGGATGTTCTAAGTTTAACATAGCAAAAAGGGCAGAAAACTGTTCACTTAGGACTTGGGGCAGCGGCGAAAGGCCCTCAAATGGTAGAAATTCTTCACTAGGCAATGGAAAAATGCGTTTATTTAGGGCAGATGCATCGGGTGATTCTAGAAAAAATCTTAAATCAACTGACAACTGATTTACCTCATGGATTGTAGGTACAATAACAAAGATAGGCCTTTTTAAAATATAATCTATCTTTGCCAAAAGATAGGCCAAGGCACTACATTTTAACCCTCCAATATGGACTCTTCTACCTTTATCTATGGCGTCTATAAGCCCTTCAACAGACATACTTAAAAAATATATAGCCCTTTTGGCCTATCTTCAAGATAAAATACCTAGATTTAAATTGTCTTGAGATTTTTTAAATGAAGGGCCTTTTATGATTTTTTAGTGAAACCACCTTTTTCTTGGTTCCTTTTTTTGCCTTTTTAACTTCATAGCAAAGCGACTAATAGTTTGAAAATATGCCTCTCCAGTGCGGAGTATAATGTCATTGTGCCCAGCACCAAATGCCAAAGCAAGCTCCTTACTCCTAGCCCCACAGTTGCACAATAGGATATCAGCATCCCTTAGGGGAATGATATCATCATGAGGGCCATGGATAATTAGTGTTGGCTTTCCTATTACCTTTATCTTTCCAAAATTTGCAAAACCATCTGCCTCGGATATCTTCAACTCATCTGTTGGCACACCAATGCGATTAAGCCAAGGTATGGTCCTGGCAAATGCACTTTCAAGTATAAGCCCTGAAATCTTGTCTTGATGGCTTGAGGCTACCTCTAAGGCAGAGGCACTCCCAAGCTCCCTGCCCATCACAATAAATGGCCCTGTTCTGCCCTTTTTCTGCAGCCAATTATATACCTCCTTCAAAATAATATGGGCATCTGAGAGCAGGGAGGTAGCAGTTGGCTTTCCCGTACTTCGCCCATATCCCCTGTAGTCTACGGCAAGGAGGCTTATATCATAGCGATTGTACATATTTCCAACCTCATTATAATCGCTTACAATCTCATCCCTACCGTGAAAAAAGAGGATATGTGGATTGAGGGGATCAGAGAGAAAAAATCTTGCCCCAATCTCTATCCCAACCTCTACCTTAATAAAATATTCTATACCATGCTGGGGTTGAGCTAAATAGTCTTTTCTTGGATGGAATAGATGTTCAAGCACCTTGGGGTGATCCAAGGCAGAGACATTATGTCCTATCATAATCTTTTTATAACCTGTATAAATCTATCAGTCAAATCCCCAAATCCTTGGGCACCGCCCTGAGTTTATCTCACTCCACTCCCACTTCTTTCCAAAGGGCAAATGTCCTTTCAAATACAGGAAACCATTTGGAAAGTTTATTGAAATCCCCTTTTAGTTTTATTTTGCCCTGGTTGAAGGCTACAAATGGATCAAGTTCCCATTTAAAATTTTTTTTCCAAACTCCCCTTTAGCCCAAAACACAAATTCTGCATTTTCTTCACTATTTTTTACTTGTATTATCTTTCCTTGCTGATAGCAAAAAGAAATAGTTGTCTTGCTATCTGTTTCTTTATTGCATAAAACAGTAGTAAGGTTAAGTTTTTCCCCTAAAGAACGGGCAGTTTGATCATTGTTTATGGTTTCCACTAAGGCTTTAATATGTTCTTTAGAAAAT
>JAGGTC010000115.1 GCA_021163945.1 Deltaproteobacteria bacterium
GTACATTCCATAACAAACCCAAAATAGCTTCAGTAAAAAAGACAAATATTGGAAAAATAGCCACAGTCAACACTCGATTTACAATAACTAATGGGTCGAATACCCAAGCCAATTGACTTCCGGCAATGGCTGTAATTACCACGAAGGTTAAAATAGCAAATTTCCACCAGCGGAAACGCGATGATGAACTTAATAACTTTTTCTTAGGTCTAATCAGATAATCAAAGCCATCGATGATAGTACCCAAGGGACAAACCCAGCCGCAAAAGAAACGACCCAAGAAAAGGGTGAGGAACAAAATCAGCGCTGCCGGCCACATAGCTGCCACCACGTGGTGTGAGGACAATAAAGTCAATAACGCCACCAGTGGGCTCCATTGCAGCATCGTTTGGACGGGGAAAAAGGGATGGTAAGGATAAACAGCTTGCAAAAAGAGGAAAACAAATAAACAAAGAGAAAAAATCTGGGCAGCTAAACGAATCCGCCGCAGATATTGACTCATTTCAACCTCGAGCTTCTGCAGAATTCAATTTATCTAAATTGATCTTACGGATGATCAGTTTGGTCAAATCGATCTCTCCCAAACCACGGGCATGAGCTTCCCGTAAATACCCCAGCTCGCTGCCCCGGAAACCAAAAAACTTCGCCCCATACGAGTCCGTTGCTACCATATCTGTTCCAACCACTATTGTGTGAAACCATTTAACATCTTGTAAGTTTCCCCCCTGGGGGCCATTGCGCAACAACACTCTGGTAGCATCAAGAATTGTCAACTGGGGTTTAAGAACCGTAGCAATATCCACAATTTTCTGATCAAAATGCCGATGGAGACGACCACGATTCTGTCCCAGAAAGCCCATTAAGTTCTTGATTCCCATGCTCACCCGCGTCAAACCGTGGTGCTTAACCACTGGCACATTGATGAGCACATCAGCTTCCAAAACATCCCTATAGACCTCCCACGATTTAATACGTATTCCCTTTGGTATCGGGACTTTTACGTAATTGCGTTTGTACATAAAAAATACATCTCCACCTACGGCCTTTACCGCCTTTTGGATTCCAGTGTGTCGGTAACAACGTCGGGGTTCATTAAGGGTACGGTCAAAAACCTTTACTTTTTTTGCACCTGCCTCCAGACACAATCGCACAACCTCAGCCACTACCTCGGGGTGGGTAGTAGCACCAAATTTCGGAAGCCGATCCCAGCTCATATTGGGCTTGACCACCACCACGTCGCCTTGTTTCACAAAACGAGACATCCCCCCTATTCCTGACACTGCTCGCTGTACCATTTCGGCGGGAGAACCATTTTCTACCACGACAATATCGACCTTTGTAGCCGACTTTTTCTCGGCTTGTGTTTTGAAAACAGCAGATGTAAGCCGCGGGGATATGAAAATTCCCAGACCTGCGCTGGAGGCTAATTTCAAAAAATCTCTCCTGGTAAACTCTATGCCCATCGATTTTACCCTCATGGTTAAAAGACCTCTCCTCTCCCTTTTTCGAGGCATAAGAAAAAACAAAAATCGATTACTAACATTACCAAGATAGTTATTTTCCATGAACTTGTCAAGCCATTTTTGGCTTTTTCAGGGAAATGGGTACACATTCAGCAGCTCAATCTCATTTCCCCTCTCGCTCAACCCAAAATAATAGAGCATAATCAGAAGCATTAACGAATAATAGGCGCAAATTGAGGTACTCTGAGGTTGGCACCTGCTTTAATAGCATAACGATAGACATTTTCCAAATGCAACCGGAAATTAGTATCGAATACAACATCAGCACCAGAATCTTGATCCTTACCGTACCACCAGAACCAATCGGAGCCTTCTGCTGCAAACATTTCATCCCAGGCTTTGAATGCCCAGAATTTTTCTCCATTCTGAATATCATTTTCGGTTTCCATCGGATTTGGAATTTCCAAACCGCTGTGCTGTAAATCTTCTCGTGCCCGCAATAGATAATTCCACGCTTTATTTTCCTCATCCTCACCTATCCAAGTACTAAAATCTGACGTAAACCAACAGCCGGGATAAAGCGAACCCAGGGATTTCATTTGTGCCAGTGGATGGGCAGGAATATTGCGCCAGGGATTTCCAAAAATAAACTCAGCAGGGGTTACGGTGACAATTTTGCCTTCATCTTGCTTTTGGGCCAATGTTTTGTACAGCAGATTCAAAAATCTTACGCCGTCATTATCCTTGCTAAACCACTCCCAGGCATTTTCCCCATCCAACAATACCGTTACAATACGATCGGGTTCATGGGCAGAAGGACGATATTTTTCCAGACTTTTGAAAAATGCCTGGACATTCTCTTCTGGCGTACGCTTGGGATACTCAAAGCCTATTTCGTCGGAAAGTCGCCAGTCGCGAAAGAAGATGCAAAGCTGGCCCAGCTTACTACTGCCAATGCTCGTATATGGTTGCCCAAGCTCAGCTGGAGTCAATGAATCAGGATGACTTTTGCCTAGCGAACGAGCCAAAACATGGGGACCGGTAGCGATCCAAGTGAGACCATTATCAAGAAAAATATCCACCACTGGTTGTGAAACTGCGCCTTCGGCTGGCCACATGCCGATTGGATTCTGGCCAAAAATTTGCACGTACTGATATTTACTTCTGGCAACCTGATAGAGAGCATCCTGAGAAAATTTAAATCGTCTTGGCAATCGATCCTGAGGCTGACAAACTCTGGCTATGTCAGAATCGTAAATTAAGGGCAAAATGGGGTGATAAAATGGAGTAGTGATAATTTCGACCTGTCCCCTCATAGTTTTGGGCTGAAGGATTAACTGCTTATGCATCGGGATTATGTTGACCATCACTTTGTAAGCCTCCACAACCAGACGTTGACAGTCCTTTTCAGTAACATCGTGGCGCAAATAGAAACAATCATCTGAATCATCATCGGGGGTTCCGGCATTGTCGTACCATACCAGATCAGACAAATCAACTACCATCGGGGAGCCATCAGGATTAGACAAAGGCATGGTTATGGGGCCTTGCAAAAAGCGAGGATCAAAGTACACCAGGTAGAAGAAAAATTTGATGCGAATTTTGTCCTGCAGGGAATAGCTCTCCTTGCTTTTGTTCCCATGCAGAGAGCCAACATTGACACCCCAAGGCAGCAAAGCTCGATATTCGGGAAAACGTCGTAAAATAATTTCGTTCACTGAAAAACAGTTCCACATTTGTTTGCCACTTTGGTTGAATAGATAATCCAGATCGGTAGGATCAAAATCGCGGGTATCTTTCAGAGCCAAATCAATCCAGGGATCAGTTTTACCTCGATGGGTAGCGAAAAATCCTTTTACATCAATAGTATTGCTACGGGTATCGACAAAATCGGATAGGGGAAGAACATAGTATTCCAACAACTGATGCAATAGTACTGGCGTCAGATTGATGGTAGCATGTACTGAAGGATATTGTGCCAGAGTGTAAGCCATATCAAAATAATCTTTGGTAGCATGGGCACGGACCCATGGGCCGATCAATTGGTTTTTAGAAGCATCAATGTAGGAGGGTTGATGTTGATGCCAGATAAGATTGAGATAGAGTCTACCAGTCGGTTGGTCGCCAGCATAAACAATTAAACTGATCAGGAACAAAAGTAAAAATCCAAGCAAAGTTCCAAATCTGTGCAGGTTACTAAAACAGTAATAGCGCCCTGGAAAGGTCACCTTAAATTTCATGAACTTTCACCTTTCTTTTGAGAAATAAAGATGTTATCTTTTAAAAAGATGGCATCTTTCGTTCCGAAGACTGGGCTACTCGCAGACGACGGAGATTTTCGGGATATTTTTCTCTTAGTAGCTCACCTAATCTTTCCATTTCACCGGGGTGCATCTCAACGACACAATCGTCGATATTCACTCCGTAACGTTGACCAAAAAGGGTAATGTCCAGGATAATGTGATTCAATGCGATAGAAATTAGAGCTCGGCTCCGTGTCCACGCCACCTTTTTGTCCTTCCCAACATCAGCTTCCCCCATGATCAATTCTTTCTGATCTACACAGAGAATAATTTTATGATCCCAAATTTTCTCCAATTCTTTTTCGTCCAGATTGTGCGACAGAATTCGTCCTACCTGAAAAGGAATTTCAGTAAACGAAAACAATATGATTTTTACTCCCTGACGCTCTGCCTCTAAGAGTTCTTCTTGTAACTGCACCGCTTCGCGTCGCCAGACGGAGAGATAAATAGATTTGTGAGCTTCACGGATGAGTTCTTTAGCCTTGAGAATCAAATTGTCATAACCTACAATATTCCACACATGATCCATTTCCTGGGTTGCATCTAATTTGTCCAAATTTTCTTTGAATTCGCCAAGAGTTTTCTGAAAACGATTTTCCAACAAGCGCAGCAATTCTACCGGTGGCAAAGGCATGTAGAGTTTTGGTTTGCTATGAATAGCGTTTACCATTCCCTGGTCTTCTAACCGACGAATAACGGCATAGATGGCCGATCGCGGTACCCCAGAGTATTTACTTAATTCGTATCGCGTGGCAGGATTATGCTTTAGTAAGTAAAGATAGGTCTTAGCTTCGTAAATAGTAAATCCCAGTTCCTTCATAATCATTACTAAGTTTTGCATTATTCACCCTCTATTTTTCACCTTTTGATTTTAGCACATGTTTAACTATCCTTTTACACTACCCAAAGTCAATCCAGAAATAAGCCATCGACTGAGAACCAAAAACAGCGCTACTACCGGGATGCAGACTATCACCGCCCCGGCAGCGTAAAGACCCCATTCGGTATCAAAATTAGACTGAAACTGCTTTAATCCTAAAGGCAAAGTGTAAAGTGTTTTATCGTTAAGAATAACGGCTGCCACTAAATATTCTGACCATGCCCCCATAAAAGAAAACAAAGCCGTAATTACCAAAGCCGGAGCAGCTAATGGTAAGACTATCTGGTAAAAAGCTCCAAAGTGAGACGCCCCATCGATTCGTGCTGCTTCTTCCAAGCTAACTGAAATAGTATCGTAATAGCCCTTCATTTGCCAGATGCAAAAAGGGAGTACGGTAGCAGAATAGGCGATTACTAATCCTAAAAAGGTATCGTACAAGTGCAGGCTGATTAACATAATAAAAAGAGGTACTAACAACATGGTTACAGGAAACATTTGAGTAGTAATAAGGACAATCATGCCGAAGTCATGTCCGCGAAAGCGAAACCGCGAAAAAGCATACCCCGCAGTAGATGCTAATGAGACTCCCAGGATAGTAACCATCCCGGAGACAATGGTACTGTTAAAAAGCCACCGTAAAAATGGCTTGTGGAGAAAAAGCGTCCGATAAGCTTCCAAAGTTGCATTCTTGGGAATGAGACTTAACGAAGTAGTATGTAACATATTACCCGGACGCAGAGATACATTAATTACCACAATAATGGGATATATGGTGGCGATGGTAAAAACAATCAAAAAAACGTAAATCAATGTGGTCATCCACCATGGGTCTTTGTGAAGATAGCTTCCCACCATTAGTACACTCCTTTTGTACCTTTAGTTCGCTTGATGAAATTTACACTGATCAGTAACAGAATAAAGAAAATCACCATAGAGAGAGCAGCGCCATATCCATAGCGATAATAATTAAACACAGACTTGTAGACATAGGAAACCAGAATATGAGTGCTATCAGCCGGTTGTCCACCATTAGAAACTAACCAGACTACGTTGAAATTGTTGAATGTCCAAATGATGCCAAGGGAGATCGCCGGAATCATCACCGGTTTGAGCAATGGTAAGGTAATATTTTTCAATTGTTGAAACCGCCCAGCCCCGTCTACTTCGGCTGCTTCATAAAGCTCATGGGGAATACTTTGCAAGCCACCTAAAGCAATAACCATCATGAATGGAAATCCCAACCAGATGTTGGTGATCAAACAAGCACCGAAAGCCCCAAGTGGAGTGGATAACCATTCTATTGGTGGCAAGCCGAAGAGTTTAATAAGCACCAGATTAACTTCTCCGTAACGATAATGAAACATACCCCGCCAGGTTAAAGCAGTGATGTATTGTGGCACAGCCCAGGGCAAAATTAGCAAAGTACGGAATATGGCTCGTCCCCGCAAGGGTCGATTAAGAATCAAAGCCAATCCAACACCAATCACTACATGAAAAAACACGTTGATAATTGTCCAGGCCAATGTCTTGCCAAATGTTGCATAGAAAAGTGGATCGGCAAATACCCGCCCATACTGTCGAAGCCCTACGAAATGCCAATCACGAAAATGAGTCAAGCTCATGTTAGAAAACGAGATTACAATATTGTAGAGGAAAGGGTACAAAATCACAATTCCCATCACTAAAAATGCTGGCAAAGTGTAATAATAGGCTAACCGATTACGTTTTAAGTCGGCAAAAAACCCTTTAATAGCGGTAGTAGCCATTACTGTGCTCATAGCTTTCTTCCCAGAAGTCGAATATTTTGTATTTGTTTACTCATTCATTTCACGAATTTTTCTTACTGCGTCCTCTTGCATTTTTCGAGCCGCTTGTTCCGGAGTAAGGGAACCGCTAAACAGCAATTGATAGGCCGGACGCATGGCATCCCAGATAGCCCGCATAGCCGGGTCGATGGGCATGGGTTTGGCTACCTCTAATTGTTCGATGGAATGTTGAAGAATGGGATTATTTTTCACAATGTCATTATTTAAAGCCTCTTTGCGCGAAGGTATCGTATTCAGATTTTTTGTAAATTGCAACTCCATCTCAGCAGAAAGCAAGAAACGCAGCAATTCTACTACATTACTCAATTTCTTGCCTTGAACATTAATGCTGATAGAATAGCCTTTGGGAGAAAACATGGGCGTGGGCCACAAGCCGGTCTCAGAGATTTGGGGAATACGTGCCAGATCAAAATTAACACCGGCTTTGGCATACCCTCCCCAGGACCATGGGCCATTGATGATCATGGCTGCCTTGCCCTGTTTGAACATGGCATCCGCCATATCATAATCGCATTCTCGAGGAATGATCCGGTATTTATTACGTAAGTCCAGAATAAATTGGCAGGCCTTGACAGTAGCCGGAGTATCGAGAGTAGGCAACGGGTTCCCAGCGGCCAAAGCTTGCTCGTCCATAACCCATCCGCCGTAGCCTCCCAAAAAGGGCACAAAGAAGTAGGGTTCGACAAAGTTCCAGGCCAGGGCATACTGATCAATCAAACCATCCTGGTTAAAGTCTTTGGTAAGTTTTTGTCCAAGAACAATAAGTTCATCAGTAGTTTTAGGAGGTACTGGTACTAGATCCTTGTTGTACACCAGGGTGAGATGATTACCTATTCGGTCACCAATTTGATAAAGATGTCCCTTCCACCACACTAAAGCATCAGATTGAAAACAGGCTAACTCCTCGGGTGTAAACAAATCCTCCATTGGTCGAATAATCTGCATTACTTCAAAAGGGCCTACTTGATCACTAGGGCCATAAATCAAATCGGGACCACTTCCCCCTAAAGCGGCTATGATAAAATTGTTACGTAGTTCCTCTGTCTCATAATAGATCAAACTGACCTTTAACTTCGGATGTTGTTCCATGTAAAGTTCGAGCTGTTGGAGCAGCAGCTCACGCCCGGGAACAAAGTCTTGGGTCCAGATCACAATATCGTTAGGATCACGGCGTCCCATGCCCTGAGTTACGACCAATGTGCTGAAAATCACCAACAAAAGTAACAAAATAAAAGTGGTTCGTGAGGACATATTTTTCCAGTATTTAAGTTCTTGAATAGGAGCTATCCGTTAAACCAAATGAAAGGTCACAGCATCTGGGAAAAAATAATTAAAAAATCTCAATAGTCTCCAAAATTATTTTAGATTACCGTAAGTTTGGTGCATATGACCATAGGATTTGCTATATTTAGTAGTTCACTGAAACT
>JAGGTC010000013.1 GCA_021163945.1 Deltaproteobacteria bacterium
AGATAGAATATGAGGCATTGAGAAACCCCCATCCTATAGAACGCCGATTTTTCCCAGAACTCCTAGAGGGTTGTAATGTAGTTACTGTTGAAGGGGACCAAGAGATTGTAGACGGCATCAGTGTATTACTTACCCCTAGTCACACCCCAGGCACTCAGTCTGTAGTGATCAACACCGCTAAAGGGAAGGCCATTATAGTAGGGTGGTGCTCTAATGAGAAGAATTTTCCCAAGACAGCACCACCTATCCCCCCAGGCGTCCATCTCAGCGTTGTTGACTCCTATGAAAATGCTTTGAGGATAAAGGAGATGGCAGATATCCTACTTCCACTGCATGCCTGGTCTGTGGCCCAGATGAAGACTATACCATAGATTTCATGCCTTTGTTTTGCATCCTAAATCTCTTTGCCTGTGTTATTATGGCCTTAGCCCAATCCCTTGTCCCTAGGGCATGGAGGTGTGTGTAACTGGCCAATACATTTTTATAACATAGGCCATCCCTCTTGCCATTTACGCCATATCCCCTCTTTACCTTAAAGGCAAGGTGGCAAGGGCCCTTCCATTCCAAGATATAGGAGTAGTGAAATTCATGCCCCCTAAGCGTCTTTCCCAAGGGAAAATATGGATTTTCCTCATCTACCTCTATTATTGTATATCCATGCCCCTGGGGGCGTTTTTTTACACCAATGACTATAGGAAAGGTACCAACCATAGGATACTCCTTATCCTGCCAGATCAATTTTTCGCCTAGATACATCAGACCCCCGCACTCAGCATAGATAGGCAACCCCATCTCCGCTGCCTCCTTGATAGAATTACGCAAACTTATATTTTTTGCCAAATATTCGGCATGGGTCTCTGGAAAGCCACCACCAATGTAAAGGGCATCTACAGGCGGTAATTTTTCCTCTTTTAAGGCGCTAAATTCTATAAGCTCTGCACCTTCCCTCTTTAATTCTTCAAGGTTTTCTGGATAATAAAACTGAAACGCACTATCACGAATGACCCCAATCTTTACAAAGGCATCCCTTTTTGTCGTCTCTAGCAGTCCCTCTATAGTTAAATTTTCTGACTCACTTGCCAATTTCCAAATCTTGCTTAAATCAACATACCTCTCCACTATCTCTGCCGCTGTATTTACGGCCTCCTCTGCCATAGGGTGTTCTTGGGGAGGCACTAGGCCTAGATGTCTTCCAGGGAATGTAACATTGGACAGTCTTGGGATAGCCCCTACTACAGGCAAATTACAATATTGATCAATACAGGCAGAGATAATATTTTCATGTCTACTATGGGCTATTTGATTGAGGATAACGCCCTTAATCGGGGCATTTGGATCAAATGCCTGGCAGCCTAAGATAAGTGCAGCAACAGTACGTGTCACCTTGGTGCAATCTATAATAAGGATGCTAGGGGCACGGAGTAACTTTGCTAGCTCTGCGGTACTTACACTGCCATCTACATCCAGACCATCATAAAATCCTCTATTTCCCTCAATAACTGCAATCTCTGCCCCTTTGGTATTTGTTATAAAAGAATAAAGGACTTGGCCCCTTTCCATAAAAAAGAGGTCCAAATTATAACAGGGGTGAAATGAGGCCAGGGCCAGCCATCCCATATCTATATAATCTGGGCCCTTTTTAAATGTGACTACCCTTTTCCCCCTCCTTACCCATGCCCTAGATAGGCCAACACTTACAATTGTCTTCCCCTTATCTCCACCTATACCTGTAATTAATATCCTGGGACAGGAATAAAACATTACTTCTCAGGGCCGGGGACCTCAATTGTAGAGCAAGTCCCAGAGAGGCATTCTCTGTTAATTATCCTTGGTTTTTCACTCCTATCTGCGGTAAAGCCTATTCTGCTCATAACCCTTTCGATCTCAAAGGAACCACACTTTGGGCACTTTACCTCCACCATCTCCTCCCTTTTAAGGGCCAAGAGCTCAAAGATATGATGACAACGTTGACAACGAAATTCGTATATAGGCATAACTACCTCCTTTTTTTGAAATCTTACAGCAAAAAGACCGTTTGTCAACACAATTTTACTATATAGGCATTTGAAAATGTCTGCCTTTTGTGTTAGGATTTTAAAAATAGATTAGGGGAGAAAAAGATGAGATATACACCAATAACATACCCACCAGAGTGTCCATTCTGCGGAAGGCTAATAGACAGGCCAAAGGAGCTAAAGGTCCAAAGGCCTCGTGAATTTCCTTTGGGTATCTGTAAGTGTGGGGCCGTCTATACCTTTGATGTAACAGGTCATAACCTGGGCGCTGCCCAACTTGAGGCATTGTTGTTTGCCTGTAATAATGACTGGGACCTTGCAATGCAGCTTTCTGATGAGGACTATGAAGATGCACGCATTGAACACTATGATGACATAACCCACAAGGTAGTCCCAGGGGGGAGTATTGAGGGAAGGCGTGTATGGGGGGTACTCTTCTTTGTTAAGCTCCATGAAGACATCCTAGAGGTCACTGAAGAGGGCATGAGGTCTAAACTGGCAGAGGCCATCCCTCCCCATCTGCCAAAAATTGGTCGATCTAAGACATTTTCAAAAAGGGAGGTCAAAAGGCTGGTAAAGGAAAATAGGCCAGATGAATTGATAGCTATGGCAGAACAGGACACACGTGTCATCACGGCCTTACAAAAGCTACTATATTCAGCAGATGAGTCCATAAGATGGAATACTATAGGGATATTAGGTGTAATTACAAAAAGACTTGGTGATAGGATGTTTCGTGTTATTGGCAAGCTACTTCAGCGTTTGCTCTATGCAAGTAGTGATTCTGCCGCTAGTAGCTGGGGGGCACTTGAGGCCACAGGCGAGATAATAAGCAATAGGCCAGACCTATTTGAGGACTTCACCTTACCACTGCTCTCTTTTTTAAATGATAAAGAGAGAAGAAAGGAGGTTACTTGGGCCATTGGAGAAATTGCAACTAAAAGCCCAGAGTTAGTGAAATATGCATTCCCACACCTCCTTTCATTCCTCAATGACCCAGATGCGAGTGTTAGGGGATATGCTGCTTGGTCTCTTGGCAAATTTGGCAGAAAGGAGGCAAAGGAAAAACTGAATAAGATAAAAGAGGATAGACACAAAATCAAGATATATGAGGATGGAAGGATAAAGGAAAAGACAGTGGGTGAGATAGCAAAGGAGGCAATTGAGAATATAGATGGCAAGAATTGTAAAGACCATTGAGATTGAAGGACAAAAAGTTGTAGCACTTTTTGATACAGGTGCACTTTATACCTATATACGCTCAAATTTGGCAATAGGGGTCCCAAGAATAGAGGTTCCAACCCCTCCCCGTGTTGCGTTGGGTGGAAAGGTCATTGAAATCTGCCAAATCTGCCTCATCAAAGGAAAAATAGAAGGATTGGACTTTATTACCGACGCGGTCCCTGTAAATAGATTGGGAAGGGCTGACGGTCAAGAGCTAGATGCTATTATTGGTTCCCGCACTATGGAGCAGTGGGAAATAAAACTTGACCCTAGGGCCAGCAAATTGGATCTAGAGGGGCTAAGGCGGCGGGAATTTACTGAATTTTAAAATGTATGAAGGTAAGGTATCTTGTGTCTTCACCATATGGTGATATTGCAATGGACAATAAAAGGTGGCAGACGCCACTGCCTCATGACCCAAATCTTACTTATGGTTATTACCTTGAGGCTGTAAAGGAGTTTATCTCTAGGGATAATTATAGGCCACTGATTGATATATTAAAGATTGACTTAAAAGATATTGATGAGATTTTGATTCGTACAGAAAAACATGGTGCTTTATACTACTTGGCCAGTATAGAGGTGATCTTTAGAGGCCTTTCAAAAAAATTTGCTGTAAATGTGGCCACCTCTAAGATAGGAAAGGAGTTTTTAGATCATGAATTCTCTGTGCTAAGGCAATTGAATAATGAATTTAATCTTGGATATCTACCAACTGTATACCTCTTGGGCAAGGCAAGGTCTATGTCAATGTTCCTTTCAGAGTGGTTTGAGGGCTATTATGAGTTTCACATCTCAAGGGATAAGCATGGAAAACAAAAGATGGTCTTGTGGGATTTTGACCATGGCTATAGGTATCTATCAGATAAACAAATCCAAGAGATATACAGACAGGCATCAAAGATACTTACCATTTACTATGATACACAAAGATTCAAACAGATCTTCCCTTGGCACCATGCTGCAGGTGACTTTGTAGCCAAAATAGATGATAAAACCATAGATGTAAAGCTTATAACGGCAAGGAAATATGAACCTATGATAGTATTTTTAGAAAATAGTGGTGTAAACCCGTTTGTGGCATTGATCTATTTTTTCTTAAATCTATCTATCAGGATGCGCCTAGACAGGTTTGATGGGATTGGAGAGACAGCATGGGCAGACGATTTTTGTGTTGATAGCACTGTAGAGGGATTTTTTGATGGGCTTAAGATAAAGGAAAAGATGGGAAAGTATAATCTTGGTAAAGTTAATGAGTTTATATTGCTTCTAAAAGGCTTTAGCAAAGAAGAGTTGGGGTCAATGTTAGAATTATTGATTAATGAATATAAGGATGTTTATAAAACCCCTCTAATCATGCAAAATTTGGAAGACCATACAAAAAGGCTTTTCTCTGCTATTCAAAATCTTTCTTTATAAGATTTACTAAAGGGGTCTTTATCGCCTTAGAGACTGATATAAGAAGGGCAGCCTTTGATGTATTTTGACACCCAGCTTGTTCCAAAAGGTCTATGGAAAGTTGGTAAAGCTCCTTATAGACCTTGTCCAGGTTAAATGTGGGATACGTTACACCCTTTTTAAAATGGGTCCTGCCACAGACAGAGGCCTTCCCATTTATAGAGACAGGGATCCCATACAACCTGCAGGTAATTGGCCTGTGTTCATAAAGGATACACTCATCCCTATCATCTAACAGGGGGCACCTTACCCTCTGTCTTCCCAGTCCATATACCTTCATCTTTGGGTCATCAGGAAATGCCTCATTAAGCCTATCCCTAACCTGTAGCATCTTGATATCTGCCTTCTCTGCCCTTATAAGGGCCTCTCTCCTCTCCCTCCGATTTAGATTGTTAAAATGATAGTTTAAAAAGACTGCCTCAATAAGAAATAGACCAAATATGGCATAACAACAATCACAACAGTGAATCCTACAAGGAATAAGGTGACCATATTCAAGTTTCATCTTTTTAAACGCATCATCTGCCGCCTTTACTAGTTGCTGATACCTTCCATATAGATCAGGAAAGATCATTTCTCTTCCTTGCCTCTATATGGCTCTAATAACTTTAGAAGTTCAGGATGGACCTTAAAACCAAGTTTTATTGCCTTATCACAGTGCTCTACTGCCTTTTTATATTCCCCTTTAACATAATAGGCATAAGCTAAATTGTTGTGACCAAGGCCAAAATTTGGGGCCATGTCTAAAAGTTTTTTATTTATTTCAATACTTTTGTCTATATCCCCTTTTTGAAGGTATGCATTGGCAAGATTACAATATGCCTGAACAATCCTTGGATTAAGTTCAATTGCCTTTTTTAAGGCATCTATTGCCTCATCTGTCTTTCCCAATTGTAGATATGCAAACCCAAGGTTTGCATATCCCCTAGCATATCTAGGCTCTATCTCTATGGCCCTCAGATTGGCCTTAACCACATTTTCTAGTTCCCCTTTCATCAGGTATATATAGCCCAGATTGACATACCCCTCAAACATACGACCGCTGTTTAAAATCGCCTCTTCAAACTCCTCTATCGCCTCATCCCACTTGCCTTGCCTCATAAGCATTACACCCAGATTATAGTGGGCATTGGCACACTCCGGATTCTCTGCAATCATCATCTTTGTCCTATAGATAAATTCCTCAACCGTCATTGGTTCTTTCTTCCCCATAGTGATTCCCTTTTTAACATAAATTCTATTTGTGCGTCAAGGAAGGTATTAAACCTTTTTAGGTACTCTTCAACTGGGAGATTTTTTTCAATGGCAATCTTTGCCAAAAGGTCTAGAATACGAACATTTTCTTTGTTGTAAATTCTATTTAGAATCTCCTCTGCCTCATCCCACCTCTTTAGATCAAATAAAGACTCTGCCTTAATCAACTCTATATTTCCATCGCCTTCCACTCCATTTAATATATTAAGTGCCATCTCTGCTAGGCCATTTATACGAAATATGTGGGCAGCGTATCCCATTATCCTAGGTTCTTGAGGGAGATTTTTGAGCAGGGATAGAGCCCTTTCAACAAAGCCCAACTTTAGATAAAAATTCATAAGGCTTAGATAGTGGACAAGGTCTTCACCAAGCCCACGGAGTGTGGTATTTCTAAGCACCATATAATAGAGATTCTCATTATATTCCCTGAGTGTAGTAAGGTCTGGGAAATAATATATATTTTTTGGTACCTTTGCCAAATCTTCAATCTTTTCTACAATCACGGGCTCCATTACCAAGTGGACCATGGCCTGGAACCTAATTACTTTTCCTGCTAATGATGGCTCATAATAATTATCTGGAAATGAGACAGGGAATTCATTAAAGCCACCAGGATGAAGACCCTTGATGCCCTCCTCAAAATCTGAAAGTAGGCCTCCATCCCCCAAGATTGATACCTGATACCTTCCGTAGGTTAAAGGCACCAATCTTCCATCTAAAAAACCTTGGCAGTCATAGATCACCTTGTCTCCTATCTCTGCTGGGCCATACTTTACCTTAAAGACTTTAATAGGATCCATAAGAAACCTCTTTATGGCAGGGTCCTCTGGAAAGTCCTTTTTTAATATCTCAAAACACTTTAGAGCGGCCTCATATTCCTCAAGTGCTAGGTATATCCGGGCAAGGAAGTAGTATGAAAGGGGCTGTGAGGCCAATGCCTCTTTATTTTTTATAATAAAATTTGCCCGATTAAATAGATTCCTCTCTGCCAATATATCCTCTATAAACTCCTCTCGATTTAGCCCCCATATGAGGGCAACTTGCCAGATTTCCTCCTTTGACATGGTATCTGTCTCAAAGTCCCTACATATACTCATATATGCTGGCCTTGTCTTATCTATTGGATGGATACCATAATGGGATGGATTCTCGGTTATAGGGGTACCAAAGAAGAGGTGCAATTGTTGGGAGACAGAGTTACCTTCTATAAGGATTTTGTGGCCCTTTACATATTCTATGGTAGATAAGGCATCTTTAAAATCCTCTTCGGGCAGGCCAAACATGGTAAAAAGCTCAACCCTGATCCCCTCTTTTTGTGTCAGGTGGATTGCCTCTGATAGCCTTTCAAGATCCATTCGCTTCCTTATCTTCTTTAAGGCCTTTTTACTTACAGACTCCAGCCCATAGGCTATTATCTTTGCCCCAGCCCTTTTAAGTAGGGCTAAGGTCTCTTTATCTATTAGGTCATAGCGGGTCTGACACCAAAATGATATGCCTGGTACCTTTTCAATCATTGCCTCTAGCATCTCTGTCAAGTGTTCTTTAGAATATGAAAAATTTGGATCGGCAAACCAGAAGTTCCTTATTCCCTTTGATTTTAGATACCTCATCTCCTCTATTACCCTATCTACAGAGTGAAAACGGACAGTCCTGTTGCTTGCCCTAGGTGTATAGCAGAAGGCACAATCAAAGGGACAACCTCTAGAGGTAATTATTATTACTTGCTGTTTATATTGTAAATCTATTAAGTCCATTAGATAGGGTGATGGATACATATCTAAGTCTTTGTAACCATTTGCTAGTCCTGTCTCTATGGCCTCATCTCCCTCTAAAAAACACAACCCTGGAATGTCATCTCCAACCCTCCCTGACCTCCCAACCGCACATGCCA
>JAGGTC010000121.1 GCA_021163945.1 Deltaproteobacteria bacterium
AAAAACTTACTTTCATTCTGTTACTAAGACAGCGTTGCAGGAAGGGATTGTATTGGAAAGATGAAAAACGGGATAAGGTTGCTAAACTTCTTGCTTCTACAGGTCATTTGGAAAAGGCCTTTGGGAATACAGAAACAGGCATCTTAGGGATAAAAATTGAAAATGAAATTTATTTTAAACAAACAGTGGAGCATATTCCTGAAGAGGCAATCATTTTGAGACCAGAGATTGCCGAACAGCTAAAACAGAGGCAATTTCAACAAAAGGTTGAAAAAGGGTAGTAGAGGATGGACAAAACTCCTACATTTTCTCCTGCTCCAAAGACACTGCCTACCACACTCCAATTTAAGGCCCGTATTCCTTGGGACAAACTCCATAGCATCATAGCTGGCATTATCACCCCTTTAAAAGACAAAGGGGCTGAGCCAGAAATTACCCTTGAAATAAAAGCTTATGCTTCAAGGGGCTTGGACAGAACTACTTTAGATGCCAAAATTAAGGAAACTCTTACTCAAATAGGGGCTAAAATTGAAGAATGAAATGAGAAATAATGCTATTTTTTGCATCTCAGGGCTAAGTTGTTACGTGCCTTTAAAAAACAGAACCAGTTTATCTCCATACACTATCAATATAATTTTTCTCTCACAGCAAGGCTTAAAAATCTATTGCCCTCTTTAAACATAATCCTTTTATCTACCAATGAATTTAAAAAATTAAGCAATTTTTCTTGACTAATATTACAAAATCTCTCAGAGATCCTTTTAAGGTGTTTTGGGGTATCACAAAAGAGGTATATCTCCCTTGAAACACCCCTTAAGCGATGCAGTTCATTTTGATTTTCTTTAATTCTACGTCTTATAATGAGAAATTCACCGCCATCCATATAGCTTAGGATAGGGTCACAACTTAATGACTTCATCCTCTTATAATAATCCTCCCACTCATTGCACTTATCTAATACAGGCCTCCACATCCTCTCCTGTCTATACCTATCTCCCACATAGCCTTTATGCATAAAATAAAGCCTCTTATAAAAAAATTCTGGAAATAGAATCTTATAGATTGGATGATTATAGATACGACGAATGCCAAACATCTTTGGATAAGAGGCAATTGCACTTCCATATCCCAACCAAAATTTAATGCCCTCTAGTGGCCGGTAGGGAAGGACAAAATCCATATTCCTCAATGTCTCTATTACCTCTCCTTCTTCACTCCCTGGGAAACAGGTAATGAGATTTGCTGAATTTATTATCCCCACCTCCTCACAGTATTTCATAATAGCTATATTCTGGATGGCAGTGGTACCTTTGTGCATCTTCTTTAGCAGGCTTGTACTCAGTGCCTCAATGCCTACCTGTATCTCCTTTACCCCTGCCTTTTTCATCAATTTTAGTTGTTCCTTTTTTATTTGTGCCCTTGTCTCTAAAAATATCTCCAGATCTTTACCAAGACCTAAAATGCCCTCAAAGATCTCCTTTATCCCCTCATAGTTTAGGACATTATCTACAAAGTATAGTTTTAAACTTCCGTATCTTCTCACCAAATAATCTACCTCCTTCACTATACGGGAGGGGCTCTTTGCCCTATATCCCTTCCATTGCAAATTTAGGTTACAAAATCTACAGGCCTTTAGGGGCTCACCGCGATGGGATTGATTCCACCAACAACCCCTTGAGCCCTCAATAGGTATTGCAGGAATAATATTTTTTAAAGACCTTAAACGTTTTAAGGTATCAAAATAGCCGCTGTAGTCTGGAGGCGGCAAGTAATCTAGATTTTGAATCTGTTGATAGCCGCCCCCTACAACCTCTCTGCTAGACCTCCTCATTAGCCCAGGAATATCAAAATTGGATTTAGATTCAATAGACCTACAGAGTTTTAAAAGAGGCAATTCCCCTTCACCTTGGATAGCAAAATCTATCTCAGGAAATGTCCTGAGCAGGCTCCTCCCAACCTCCTCACAGACACCAGAACCACCAATGACAATAGGGATTTTTGGATAAAGGCCCTTTATCTCTCTTATCATATATAGGGAGGAGGTAAGCTGGGAGATACAGATAGAAAAACCGATAAGCTGATACCTCCCCCATTCTATATCTCTAAGGTGCCTCTTGTGTAGTTTCTTTATCTTTTCTCTGATCTCGGTCAGCTTAACAGGCAATCTCTTTTTTCTCCTCTTTATCTCCTTTTCTAAGAATCTCTGGATTATATTTTCCCTTTCTGGAAAGAGTAAGGAGGCATATATGGCCTCAGAGGTAAAGCTTGAGCTAGAAATTGTCTCATATACACCAATACCAATGGCATCTGCTACCTCTGGATAAAAATGAAATGTATCTACATCTATCTTTTGTAGGTTTAAAAAGGCCTTTAAGGCACCTAATTGGACAGATGGCCTATAAGAGGCTGGCCAGGGCATTGAAATAAGGGCTACCTTAAATGGCACAAAAGATTTATATCAAGCTATGCTTAATAGTCAATTATTTTGACATTGCCTTTCTTTTTTTGTAAATTTGTAAAGATGAAGGATATGATTGATGTGCAAAATATGCCCGATTATAGGCACATAGAGGTAGATAAGGCTGGCGTAAAGAACCTTCGTTACCCTATAATTGTCTTAGACAAAGCAAAGGGTACCCAGTCTACTATAGCCTCCATAAATATGTATGTAGGGCTGCCACATCAATTTAAGGGCACACATATGAGCCGCTTTATAGAGATAATAGATGAATTCCATAATAAGCTAATAAGCCTAAAGGTCATCAAAAAGATCCTCCAAACTATGAAGGAGAGGCTAAATGCAGTCTCTGCCCACTTAGAGATAGAGTTTCCATATTTTATCGAAAAAGAGGCACCGGTATCAAAGGCAAAGGGGCTTATGGCCTATATGTGCCGTTTTATTGGTTCTTTAAAGGAAAAGATAGATTTGGTAGTAGGGGTAAAGGTACCTATCTGTACCCTATGTCCCTGTTCTAAAGAGATTAGTGAGTTTGGTGCACACAATCAAAGGGGGGTAGTAGATTTAAAGATAAGGTTTAAGAAGTTTATGTGGTTAGAGGATATTATCAAGATTGTAGAAGAGGCAGGCTCAAGTGAGGTATTTTCTATCCTAAAAAGGGCAGATGAAAAATATGTGACAGAGCATGCATACCTAAACCCAAAGTTTGTTGAGGATGTAGTAAGGGATATTGCAAAAAGGCTACTGGATGACCCAAATGTAACATGGTTTTCAGTAGAGGCTGAAAACTTTGAGTCTATCCATAATCACAATGCATATGCATATATTAAAAGGGAAAAGGATCTTAAGTTATAGTGTTGATTTTTCATCGCTTTTGGGATATAAGCTTTTTAAATGAAATTTGCCATTCCTAAACATATCCGTTCTTTAGAGCCATATACCCCAGGTAGACCTATTGAGGAGATAAAAAGAAAATACGGAATTGATGAGGTAATTAAACTGGCCTCAAACGAGAATGCCTTAGGCCCCTCCCCTAAGGCTATATTGGCCATTAAGGAGGCCTTGCCATACCTCCATCGCTACCCCTCTAGCTCTGGATGGGAGTTATGTAAGAGATTGGCAGAAAAATTAAGCATAAAACCAGAGCAGATTGTTTTGGGAAATGGCTCTGATGAGATTATGGGGCTAGTTGGCCATGTCTTCTTATCGCCTAATGATGAAGTCATCATCCCCTCACCCAGTTTTTCTATTTATGAAAAGGTTGCTTGCCTATACCATGCCAAGGTAGTAAAGGTACCACTATCAGAGTTTAAGATAGATTTAGATGAAATCTCAAAAAAGATAAATTCAAAAACAAAACTTATCTTTATTAACAACCCCCACAACCCTACAGGCACAATCTTTACTGTCTATGAATGGGAAAATTTCTTAGAAAAGGTACCCCCTTTTGTCATAATTGTATTAGATGAGGCCTATATTGATTTTGTAGAGGATTCTAGGAAAATCAATAGCCTAAATTACTTAAAGGACTTTAAAAATTTGATTGTTTTGCGTACATTCTCAAAGTCACATGGCCTGGCAGGGCTGAGGATTGGCTATGGCATCTTAGATGCCCCCTTGGCCCATTATCTTAAATTGGTAAGGGACCCCTTTAGCGTAAATAGCTTGGCCCAAATAGGTGCACTAGCTGCCTTAGATGATGAGGGCTTCTTGGAAAAGACAAGAAAGACTATTTGGGAAGGGAAGGCATATCTAATGAATGAATTTAAGAAGCTTGGTATAATGACAATACCTAGTGAGGCCAATTTTTTACTTATATATCTGGCCGATAAGGCAGATTATATTTGCAATGAATTGCTCTCTAGGGGTATCATTGTAAGGTCTATGAAAAGCTATGGAATGGAGGAATACCTTCGCATTACCATTGGAAGGCCTGAAGAGAATGAGAAACTTATCTCAAACCTTAAGCAGATATGGGCAAAGGTTTGATTATTACCATAGATGGGCCTAGTGGAGTGGGAAAGACTACAGTAGCTAAGGAATTGGCCAAAATACTTGATTTTAAATATATCGATACAGGGGCCATGTACCGGGCCTTGGCCCTAGCTGTAAAAAGGGACTTGGTAACTAGTGATAAGGCCTTGACCAAACTGGCATATAGTTTACCATCACGGGTAGATTTCAAAGATGACCTAGTTTATTTAGACAATGAGGATGTGACAGGGGCCATTAGGACTGAGGAGATAGGCATGATGGCCTCTTTAATCTCCCAGAGGTTAGAGGTACGTGAAGCCCTTTGGCAGTGGCAAAGGGCATTGGCCCAAGGCAAGGCCATTTTTGAAGGGCGGGATATGGGTACTGTGGTGTTCCCAGATGCCTTTATAAAATTTTACCTCACCGCTACAGCCAAGGTTAGGGCTGAAAGGCGCTTAAGACAATTAAAAGAGATGGGGAGGAACATTGATTTTGATGAGATATACCAAAAGATCCTTAGGCGTGATGAGCAAGATAAGATGCGTCCTTTAGCCCCACTAAAACCTGCTCCAGACGCAATAATTATTGATACTACTTGCATAGAGGCAGATAAGGTTGTAGATAAGATGTTGGATTATATTTTATCAAGAATGCAGGAGGTCAATCTCTATGAATGAAGAACCTAAAGTCTCTCAATCAGAAGAAAGTCAGGAAAAACTAATGAAGCTCTATAAGCAAGGCATTAAAGAGGTCCAGGTGGGGGAAATTGTATCAGGAAAGGTAGTCTGTATTAGTAAAGACCATGTCATGGTAGACATTGGGTACAAGACTGAGGGGGCTATACCCATCTCTGAATTTACTGACAACTCAGGAAATGTCTCTGTAAAGGAAGGAGATACAGTGGATGTGCTCTTTCAAGGGATGAATCAAGCAGATGGCAGCATATCCCTATCCAGAAAAAGGGCTATTGAGATCAAAACCTGGGAGAATATAGAGAAGGCCTATAATCAGAATGAGATTATCCGTGGCAAAATAGTAAAAAGGATAAAGGGGGGATTTATTGTAGACATTGGCATACCCGCCTTTTTGCCAGGTTCTCAGGTAGATATCAAGCCTGTCAAAGACTATGATAGTTTTGTAGGAAAGGATTACCCCTTTAAGGTCATTAAATACAATAAGCGCCTTCATAATGTAATATTATCCCGCCGCTTGATATTGGAAGAAGAAAGGGAGAGGCAGAGGAAGCGCACCTTATCTATCTTAAAAGAGGGGGCTGTAATTTATGGGAGGGTAAAAAATATCACAGACTATGGGGCATTTATTGATTTGGGGGGTATAGACGGACTGCTTCATATTAGAGATATATCCTGGGACAAGATAAACCACCCCTCAGACAAGTTTGAGATAGGGGATGAGGTAAAGGTAAAGGTCTTAAAGTTTAATCCGGAAAAGGGAGAGATATCTCTGGGGATGAAACAGCTTACAGAAGACCCATGGATTAAGGTACCTCAAAAATATCCCATAGGGGCAACAGTGAAAGGGCGTGTAGTAAACCTTACAGACTATGGTGCATTTGTGAAATTGGAAGAGGGGGTAAAGGGGCTTATCCATATATCAGAGATGTCTTGGACAAAAAAGAGGATAAGACACCCTTCAGAGGTAATCTCTGTAGGGGATACAGTGGAGGTTAAGATATTAGGACATGATGTAAAGAAGAGGCGTATTTCCCTTGGCATAAAGCAGATTGGGCCAGACCCCTGGGAGATTGTCCAGGAAAAATACCCTGTAGGCAGCATTGTAGAGGGGAAGATAAAAAACATTACAAAATTTGGGATCTTTGTAGAGGTGGTGGAGGGTATAGATGGCTTAGTCCATGTCTCTGATATATCTTGGACAAAACGCATTAAACACCCGGCAGACCTGTATAAAAAGGGACAAGTTGTTAAGGCAAAGGTGTTGGAGATAGACAAAGAAAAGGGGAAATTGGCCTTGGGTATAAAGCAGCTCACACCAAATCCATGGGAGACCATAGGAGAGAAGTACCAAATAGGTAATATAGTAACTGGAAAGATAACAAATATCACAGATTTTGGTCTGTTTGTAGAAATTGAGGAGGGAATCGAAGGGTTGGTCCATGTCTCTGAGATCTATCGGGATAAGGCGAAAAACCTAAATGATAACTTTAAGATAGGCGATGATATAAAGACAAAGGTAATTAGATTAAACCCTGAGGAGAAAAGAATAGGACTTTCTTTAAGGCAATTAGAAGAAGAAAATTCTACTTTTAAATATGCCTCCAATTCTAAAACTACCCTTAAATTAGGGGATTTGATCAAACCGAGGATCTCTTAAAAAGTGCCATTATATAATTCAAAAATATGGATCAGGCTTATTACCTCTAGCCTAGTAATCTTTTTTGCCGGCAGGCGTTTGCCTGAGTATGCTAGATTTTTCCTATCTCAACCCTATAAACGTACCCAATTAAGGCACCTTGTTCTAAATGCCATTATCTTTTTGCCTGAGTTATGCGTCATTACTGGTACCATTGTTGTCGCCCACGATCCAAAACTGGCCCTGGCAGGGATATTGGGTATAAATCTATTCAATCTCTTTACTTTGGCCCTATTGCTCTCCTTAAATAGAGGAAAGGCATTTGATATACATTATACAACTGTACTATCTAGTATAATTTTGACAATCGTGGTCTGTTTAGGTATATGGAAGGGGGGAGTAGGTATTTTACATGTTAGCTGGGCAAGTTTAGTCTTGTTGATAGGCTACCTCTTCTACACAAAGGTGTCTATGGATGTAATCTCAAGGCCTACTGAGCAAGAGTTGAAGATACACATCATTTATGCCCGCCTTTTTATTGCCTCTTTACTCATTTTTGCTGTAGGCGGACCCTTGGCCTATGCATGTCATGAAATGGCAACTGCCTTTAAACTAAACACCTCCCTAGTAGGTGGCTTCTTGTTGGCTGCAATTACCTGCTCACCCAGGATAGCCAGCCTATTACCTCAAATGAGACAAGGTAAACTGTCAGAGTCCATAAACACCACCCTGCATAGTAGTATATTTACATTAGGGATACTTGTATTTTTGGCAGATTTGTTTTATGCTAAAGCCCCCCTATTTGTTGAGGCTACTACTATCCATCTTTGGTTGGCCTTAGAGGGTATTTTACTTATGGCAATTTCGTATCTTATCTTGATATATAAAAGGCCAACATTTAGTCCACTTTTGATAATTACTATCTATATAACTAGTTTTTTGATATTTCTATATAAGGCACTTTGATGAGTGAGAAGAAACACCCTATATTAAG
>JAGGTC010000021.1 GCA_021163945.1 Deltaproteobacteria bacterium
TGACCGTATAATTATTGCCCAAGCCCAGTTGGAAGGCTTACCTATTTTGACTTCCGATCCCCAAATTGCTAAATATAAAGTAGAGATAATCTGGTAAAATTTTTTTTATCAGGAATTTAAGTTCTTATGGAATTTCAACTATGCTATCATCCCCAATCATTAGCTTTAATGCCTTTGGGGGGGTGGAGTTTTTGACAATTCTAGAGTGTTTGCCAATAAGGGCATCCTCCAGGCGCTCAATATTGATTACCTCAACCCCATCTAGCAAGACGCAGTGCTCTAGGGAGGCATTAATAATCTTTGATCTGTGGCCAATGCTTGTAAAAGGGCCAATAAATGAATTTTTAATCAGGACATCTTCCCCAATTACTACTGGCCCCCTTATCTGGCTATTTATTACATGAGAGGAAGAAGGCAATACTACCCGCCCACTAATGACACTATTTTTGGTCTTTCCCTGAACATCCCGCTCAATCCACTTATCCAAAACAATGGTATTGGCCTCAAGTAGATCATCCTTTTTTCCTGTATCTAGCCACCACTCTTTTAAGATATAACTTAAAACAGGGCAGTTCCAGTCTAGTAGCCTCTGAATGGCATCTGTGATCTCTAGCTCCCCCCTAAAGGAGGGCCTTATGTGTTCTATGGCCTCATGAATTTTAGAAGAAAACATGTAGATGCCCACCAGGGCCAGGTCAGAGGGAGGTTGTTTTGGTTTTTCTATAAGACGTAGCACCTGTCCCAATTCATCTATCTCAGCTACACCAAAGCGAGAGGGGTCAGGGACCTTTTTTAACAAAATTAATGCATCTGGCATCTCTTTAAGGAATCTTTGATAAAATTGCCTCAGATCTGCACCAATGAGGTTATCGCCTAGATACATCAAAAATGGACTGTCTTTTAAAAAAGACCTAGAGATCTTTACGGCATGGGCCAGGCCAGCCGGCTCTGGTTGCAGGATATAATCAATATTTGCCCCCCACTTGTTGGCATTCTCCACTGCCTGTCTAACTGCCTCCCCTGTTTCTGGGGCAATGACAATGCCAATATCATCTATGCCAAGCCTTATGATATTCTCCAACACATAAAACAAAATGGGCTTATTGGCGATGGGCACAAGTTGTTTGGCACCAGTATGGGTAATTGGCCGTAAGCGAGTCCCCTTACCCCCACTTAAGACTAGGGCCTTCATTTAATCAACTCCTTTTTTAAAATCTCTAATGCCTCATCTAGCCTATAAGGCCTTTTTTTCAAAATTTTTGAGGCCTTTGAGGTATCTAAGGATGAGTCCCTTGGCCTTTTGGCTATCCTTTTTAATTCGTCCATTTTTATTGGGATTATCAAATCTTTATCTAATTTAAATTTATTTGCAATCTCTAGGGCAAAATTGTAGGTTGAAATCCTTGTTGCCCCAGCTAAATGAAATTTTCCAAAAAGTCTCCTCTCTGCTATCTCTAAAATCATCTCTGCCAAATTTGTATTTAATGTAGGGGTAATGTATTGGTCCATAACAACCCTAACCTCTTCTTTTTCTTTGAGTTTATTTATAAGCCATAAGGCAAAATTGATCTTTCCCGTTGCTGGCCTTGCCCCATAGATAACACAGGTCCTTACTACGCAATCACAATAATCCTCTCCAAGTAATTTGGTATATCCATAATAGTTTATGGGGTTAGGTCTATCCTCTTCCACATACATTCCCTTTTCCCCAGAAAAGACATAGTCTGTTGAGATATAGATAAAGAAGGAATTTAACTGTCTAGCAATTTTGGCAAGCCCCTTTGTCCCTTCAAAATTTATTTTATAGGCCAACCCTTTATCACTCTCGCATTTATCAACATTTGTAAGTGCCGCTGTGTGGATTATGACATCTGGCTTTATTTGAGAGATGATATCAAAATTGTTTTGTGTAAGGTCTAATTTAAAGGGATTACCAAATTGAGGCACATTATGGCAATATCCAGAATATACCTGATGATTTTCTTCAGTAGCAATTTCACAGATCTTTCCTCCTAATAGGCCACTTCCGCCTGTAACCAAAATCTTCATTACCACCTCAATTTCCATGGGGTCATATGTAAGACCCTCTCATCAGCCAGGGGCCTCCACCACCACTCATTTTCAAGGTACCACTCTACTGTCCTCTTTATTCCTTCCTCAAAATTATATTTTGGTTCCCAACCCAATCCCCTAATTTTTTCAGAATCAAGGCTATACCTGATATCATGCCCTGGTCTGTCCTCAACAAATTCTATCAAATCCTCATCCTTTTTCATAATCTCAAGAATTTTTTTAACAACCTCTATATTGGTCTTTTCCTCACCACTTGATATGTTATATATTCCCCCTCTTTTCCCTTTATCTATAAGTAATTCTATTGCCCTGCAGTGGTCTTCAACATAGATCCAGTCCCTTACATTTTTACCACTCCCATAAAGGGGCACCTTCATATCCATCAAGGACCTAATAATAGTTTTGGGAATAAATTTTTCTGGGAATTGATATGCGCCATAATTATTCGTGCACCTTGTAATTAAGGCATCTATTTTGTATGTCCTTACATAGGCCAAAACAAACATATCTGAGGAGGCCTTGCTTGCGGCATAAGGCGATGAGGGCCATAGTCTATCATCTTCCTTAAATGACCCCTCTTTAATATCACCATATACCTCATCTGTGCTTATATGAATTAGTTTTATATCTTGATTATTCTCCCTTATTGCCCTTAAAATTATACACGTTCCCATGACATTGCTTTGAATAAAGTTAAAAGGGTCTGATATACTTCTGTCAACATGTGTTTCAGCGGCAAAATTTACTATAACATCTACCTTCTTAACAAGTTTGGCCATCAATTCATAATCACAGATATCTCCTAAGATAAATTCATAGTCTAAGTCCCTTAGGTTATCTAAATTAGAACCAAGTTTCATAGCATCTACCACATATACTTTATCGGCCTTATCAATCATATATCTTACAAAGTTGCTTCCGATAAAACCCAAACCACCTGTAACAAGGATGCGCATCAGTCTTCTCCTAAATAGGAAAAATTATTATCAGCCCTCTCTAAGGTTGGCCATTTGCTGTCCCTTTCTGAGATGATAGGCCGCTTTACTGGCCAATCTATGTTTAGGCTAGGGTCATTCCAGATAATGCCTGCCTCATGTCCTGGTGAATAAAAGTCTGATACCTTATAGATTATCTCAGTATCATCTGCTAGGGTACAGGCCCCATGGGCAAACCCCTTTGGAATATAGATCATGTACTTATTTTCCTCTGATAGTATAACACTAACCCACTTGCCATATGTAGGGGAGCCCTTTCTTATATCCACAGCCACATCAAATACAGCCCCTTTTACAACCCTTACAAGCTTGGCCTGTGCCTTTGGATTAAGTTGATAGTGTAGGCCCCTTAAGACCCCCTTCTTGGACCTTGAGTGATTATCCTGTACCCACTCCTCTCTAATCCCAAATCTTTCAAAGTCAGACCTTTTGAAGGTCTCCATAAAAAAACCCCTTTCGTCTCCAAACACCTTTGGTTTTATTAAGACAATTTCAGGGATTTGAAGCCTTTGGAAATCAAATGGCATTATTTTATCTCGTATCGGTTTCTAAGCTGATAATTTATTTTTCTTAAAAAGCCTTGTCAAGGCCTTATTTTTTTTCTATCTTTTACAAGATGCCTACAAGGTACAAGGATTGGCTAAGGCAGGCAAAAAGGGATTTGCAGCATTCAAGGCATGCCCTATATTCCTTCTCGCTATCCCAATTTTCATCCTTTAGGAGCTCCTTTGGATTATTACACAAAAGCAGAGGCAGAGAGGGCAATTGAATATGCAGGAGAGATTATCTCCTTTTGTGAGAATAAATTACTTCAATAAAGAAGCAGTAGAAAAAGCCCTTAAGAAATATCTTAAGGAGTTAGAGGAGGGACATCCTGAAATAAAGAAGGTGATCCTCTTTGGCTCTTTTGTTCGTGGAGAAAGTGTGCCTGGGAGCGATATAGATTTATTAATAATATTGCGAGAATCAAAGTACCCTTTCTTAGAAAGGATACCACACTATCTTCCTTCAAAGTTTCCTGTAGGGGTTGATGTATTTCCCTATACTGAGGAAGAGATAGAAAAGATGAAGGCTGAAGGCAATTTTTTCATAAAAAAGGCCTTAGAGGAAGGAAAGGAGGTTTTATAGAAGAGAATGTATAAGGTTTAAGGCCTTATTTATCTTTAATTATGCCTATCAAAAAATATAAAGACATTAAGCAGGCTGAGAGGGATCAGTGGGTTTTTTCCCCTGATGATTTATATTTTAAAAGGGCATTTGGACTCCTTAGGAGCTCTCTCCTTAAGAAGATAGTAAGAAATTTCCCTAGGGGTGTTTTTAAGTATAAGAGCATTGAAGATGCACAAAAGGATATTTTTAATAATTTAATAAAAAAAGGAGACTAACCTGGATCTAGACGAGATCTTTCTTAAGATATGCAATGCATCTAGAATTTCTTAGGGAAAAATTAAGGCAAAAGAGAGGGTGAGGACAGCAATCGTTCATGACTGGCTTGTTACCTTGGCAGGGGCAGAAAGGGTATTAGAGGCCATCTATGAGATCTATCCCTCACCCATATTTACCCTTGTTGCCGACAGGAAAGCACTTAAAGACTCTATATTTAGGGATGCAAGGATCCATACCTCTTTTATCCAAAGGTTTCCAAAGGCAAAAGAGAAATACAGAAACTATTTACCCCTTTTCCCCTTGGCCATTGAGCAATTTGACCTCTCTGATTATGACCTCATCATCTCAAGCTCTTATGCAGTGGCAAAGGGGGTAATTACCAATTCAAACCAGGTCCATATATGCTATTGTCATACACCAATACGGTATGCCTGGGATATGTATCACCTCTATTTAAGGCAGAGCGGTTTAGACAAAAAGATAATAAAGGGGCTTATAGCCAAGATTATATTGCACTATATGAGGCTTTGGGACTATGCAACATCAAACAGGGTGGATTATTTTTTGGCAAACTCTAAATATACAGCAAGGAGGATAAAAAGGGTCTATGGGAGGGATGCCACTGTGATCTATCCCCCAGTAGAGGTAGATAGGTTTGAGGTAAATACAAAAAAAGAGGATTTTTACCTTACTGTCTCAAGGATAGTCCCCTATAAGAGGGTAGATATCATCATAGATGCCTTCTCTCAGATAAAGGATAGGAGATTAATAGTGATAGGGGATGGCCCAGATCTAAAGAAGATTAAGGGCAGGGCAAATAAAAATATTGAGTTTTTGGGTAGGCAGCCATTTGATATAGTAAAGGACTATATGCGGAGGGCAAGGGCCCTTGTCTTTTGCGCTGAGGAGGAGTTTGGCATCGTCCCAGTTGAGGCCCAGGCCTGTGGTACGCCTGTGATTGCCCTTGGAAGGGGTGGGGTTAGGGAGACGGTTATAGAGAATAAGACAGGTATATTTTTTTATGGGCAGAGTCCAAAAGACATTATAGAAGCAATCAAGGCCTTTGAAAGGAAAGAGGATAGGTTTGACCCTTATGAGATAAGGAAAAATGTAGAATTTTTTAGCAAAAAAAGGTTTAAAAGGGAACTTAAAGAGTTTATAGAAAAGATTTATCTATGAGGTAGACCAAAATAGAATTTTATACCAACACCTACCATCCAAGAATCTAGATCTATCTCGCCCTTTCTAGGATAAGGAGAGGGTATTGTGTTGTCAATCTTGAGGGTCTCACAGATATCCGAATCTGCCCAAAAATAGCGAAATTCAAAATTAAAGGCTATGTTTTTAGACACAAAAATATCAAGCCCCCCTCCTATATGTCCACCCCAGGCACTTTTCATATCTACCTTTACCCTCCAAGGGGAGTAATAATCCTTATATTCCTTTGAGACGTCACAATCTACAAAGTAACGTCCAAAGCCAAAGGTAAGATAGGGCACCATCCAGGTATAGTATTCTGGAGGGGCTAGATACCTTAGTTGGGCAGAGAGGGTAAGTGGATATACCCTTACTTTGGCCACTTTAACCCACTTTTCAACCCCTGAGATCTCCCTTCCTATTACCCTTTTTAGGTTTGTCCTCAAGGAGTAATCAAATGCCAGTTCAATGGAGAGCCACTTATTTATCCCGTAGGTGAGGGTACCACCAAACATACTCTTTCCCTCCAAATCCCCCTTATCGCCCAAATAGCTATCTGTCCTTGGTGAAAGCCACATAAACCTTGCCCCTACCCCTACTTTGTTAGTGATATCCTGGGCCCATAAGTGATTTAGACCAATTAGAAAAAATGAGACTAATATGCCAAGGGCTACAAATTTTTTCATATTTACCTCCCATTATTTCAAATGCACCAAATCAGTAAATATAAAATGACTGGTCATCAAATACAGAGTAGTTCATCCCATCCCAATTTTGAATAATAAAACCAGCATTCACAGTACAACTATAACCTGAAGGAAAATAGGAGCTTGGAAAGTCAAATAATGGGTAATCACTAAGGTCTGTCACTGCCCACACCGTAAATGGAGGTATATGATCTGGTTCTGTTCCCTCCTCAACCTCTTCTATCTTTTTATTTACTTCATCATAGTAATAATATTTCTGATAAGTGTGCCAACCTGTTGTACTATACCATTCTTTAAATATCGAGGTCTTTTCTACTGGCACAATTTCAGTCTCATTATCTACTTGTACTTCTATATTAAATATATCAATCCTTGAACAATCAATCCAAAGATAGGCAAAGGCTGGAAGTCCAAGGGCCTCATTTGCATCTACATCTGCAAATGCCTTAACCCTTCCACCAGTAGTGTCAACCTTTACTGTTACAACCGCAGGACTGCTGATGATACGGCCAGTAATACCAAACTCTGCCGCATCACTTACATAATAGACAATCCCACTTGCCCCTTTAATTACCAATTTGCCAATGATGCTGTAAAAACCTGTGCCTATCTCATTGGCCAGATCTTGGGTTGAGAATGACCAGAGAGGGACTTCAGGGATATTTGTAATATTTAGGTCTGTTGCAAAAGGTGTCTCTCCCTCTGTAATCCCATCAGGTGTGACAGAATAGGTCTTTGGTTCGGCCTCTGCCTCATCCCCGCTTAGGTCTGGGGTAATGGCATTAAGGAGCAAATAAAAATCTGCCTCGAAACCATGGCAGTCATTTGCCTCCAATGAGCCAAAGACATCAATTTTATCATTGGCACTAGTTGAAACACTTAAAGGCCCATCAACAGGGTCACCGCCATTTTCCCTTATCTTTATATCTACATCTGGCAGCCTAAAATTGAGCTTGGTTGAGATCTCCTCATCCTTAAAAATGCTAACTGTATTATCCCCTTGATTTAGTACCAGTAGATCACTCTTTCCATTATTGTCAAAGTCGGCTGCCAGGACTTCAGTAGGATGGCTACCAGTAGATAGGGTTTTATCTGATACTGTAAAATTTCCTAAGCCTGTACTGAGTAAGATATAAATGGCATCACTGCCTTCACAGGCAACAGCAATGTCTAAATAATTATCACTGTTAAAGTCGGCAATGCAGACAGAGGAGGGTGATTGACCCACCTGGTAGTTGACAGGTGGATACCAACTATAATTACCATCTTCTATTTTACCATAATAAAGGCTTACAGAATTACTAATTTTGTTTGCTACTACTACATCACGTATATTGTCATGGTTAAATTCTGCTATAGCAATGTCTACAGGATCCCACCCTGTCTGTCTT
>JAGGTC010000116.1 GCA_021163945.1 Deltaproteobacteria bacterium
CCTGCGACCCCAGCGTCCCGAACGCTGTGCTCTTCCAGGCTGAGCTACGTCCCGTATTTTTAAGATTACAAGATTTTATACCCTTTGGCAACTCAGGCCCCCATACTGGCCTCTGACCTTAATTATCCTTTCATATACCTCTTCTACTGTTATGGCCTTCATACAGGCATGGTCTTTTGGGCATACGCGGTGCTTACAGGGAGAACAAGGGACAGGGTGATAAACGATTTCTGTCTTGTCCCCATAAGGGGAGGTGCGTTTGGGATTGGTTGGCCCAAAGATGGCAATTTGTGGGCAATCTAATGCCGCAGTTACATGCATCAGACCAGAATCATTTGTTATCACTATACTTGAATCTTTGATAATGGCCATGGCAGAGGAAAGACTTGTCAAACCTGTTAAATCAAAGATATGTGATACATTAGGGGTAAGGCCTATGATTTTTTTGGCTATAGGCCTATCTTTAATGCTACCCAAGATTAATATATCCTTTCCTTTAATCTTTTTAGCCAAGCTGGCAAATTTTTCTGCAGGCCAACACTTGGCTGGCCCATAGGCCGCCCCAGGGATAAAGATAATAGGCCTCTCCCCCCACCTAAATCTCCTTTTAAGCCTCTCCTTCTCTGCCTCCCCATCGGCCAATATGTTTAGCCTAGGTGTGCAATAAAATGGCTTAAACCCCAAAATAGACAATAGATTGAGATAGTAATCTATCTGGTGTACATCCCTTTTTGGCTTGATGCCCTTTGTGAGCAGAATTCCCCTTCCGTCTGCCCGGTAGCCAATCCTATCTGGGATATGGCCTAAAAATGCAAAAAGGGCTGAAGAAAATGAATTTGGAAGCAAAAAGCACATATCAAATCTCTTCCTTAACTTGAAAGATACACTTAATAAATCCCTCAAACTCTCTGGGCAGATAACAATCTCATCTATCCCTTTATAGGCCCTAAATAGGTCTATCAAATAGGGCCTACACCATATGGCCATATAAGAATTGGGATAGAATGTCCTTAGATTTTCCAAAAATGGGAGGGCCATGACGGCATCACCTAGCCAATTTGGACTTCTAATCAAGATTCTAATTTTTTCTTTAACCAACGGTAAAATCCCTTATCTTTAATCTCTATAGATATTTTGGGATAGAAGATGGGCAATCTGCAATCTGCAATTTTTACTATATCCTTTTCTGTGGTTAATAGGCATTTTAGGCCGGAGGCCTCTGCCTCCTTTTTCAGAAAATCAATGTCTTTTTGTCTATAACAGTAGTGGTCAGGATAGACTATAAACCTCTTTATCTTTACACCGAGTTTAGAACAGGTATATCTAAAACGCTCTGGCCTAGAAATCCCACAAAATGCCAGTACAGGTGTATCTTTAAGGTAGTCTAATGGGTAGGACTTATTTTCTATAGAGACCAAGGACTCCAAGATATAATCTGCTGTAAAAATAGGTATATCAAATATCTCTTTAAGATACACCCTCCACCCCCCTGCTGCCCTGTCATCTGTTCTACTTAGTACTATTGCATCGGCCCTTTTAAGTGCACTAATAGGCTCACGAAGCTTTCCCCTTGGCAACAGATGGCCATTGCCAAATGGCTCTTCTGCATTTAAGAGGACAATATCTACATCCCTTTTTAGTGCCCAGTATTGAAATGCATCATCCAAGACAATTACATCTGCCCCAAAGTGATTAAAGGCATAATTTATAGCAATATAGCGCCTTTTTGCCTTCAATATAGGGATACCCTTTAACCTCCTTGCCAAGATATAACCCTCATCGCCTGCCTGAAATACACCTTGAAGGATATCCTGTCCATCTGAAATCAAAATGCCCTTATCTCTACTTTTATACCCCCTGACAACCACCGCCACCCTTTTTCCCTCTTTTTTTAAAAGATCTGACAAAAATAAGGCAAATGGGGTCTTACCAGTACCTCCTACTGTAATATTTCCTATGCTGATGACCTTACAAGGGGCATCTTTTATTTGAAGGAGGCCCATCTTATAAAGTGACTTATGTAAAGAGAGGCCCGCATAGTAACCACAAGACAATGCATAGGCCAATCCCCTTATATAAGGTTTATTAACAATCTGAAATAGCCTATTTACCATAAGGCCATTCACCATCTCATTTTGTATTTTAAATCTCAATTTGGCAAGATAGCTTGACAAACAAGAGGGTTTTTAATACGTTTAAAGGATAAAAGATGAAAATAGGCATCTATTCTAAGGACGACCCAGAGGTAAGAAAGATTGTCAAAAGGGTAGAGGACTGGCTCAGACAGAAGGGACAAGAAGTCTACCCTGCCTCCTCGCCTGACCTGGATTGGATGATCGTATTGGGTGGGGATGGCTCAATACTGCGGGCAGCAAGGCTTATTTGGCCTGCAAAGGTCCCTATTTTGGGCATCAATTGCGGGGGACTGGGATTTCTGGCAACGGCAAGGCAGGAGAATTTTTATGATGCCCTTGAGGGGGTATTAGAGGGAAATTACCGTATTGAGGAGAGGATGACTCTGGAGGCCTATATCTTTGATAAACAAAAGAAAGGCCCATTTTTGGCCATAAATGAAGTGACTATAGAGCGGGCGGCCTGTCCACACTTAATAAAACTGGGATTGAAGATAAATGATTTTCAGGCCTCAGAATTTGGGGCAGATGGTGTGATAGTTGCTACCCCTACTGGTTCTACCGCCTACTCACTCTCTGCAGGGGGCCCCATTGTCCATCCCTCCCTAAGGGCATTGATTGTCACATTTATCTCCCCCTTTCAGCTTGTTCACCGCCCCCTTGTCCTCTCCACTGACCAGAAAGTTATTATCTCCCTAAAAAAGGGTGAAGGGGCAAGGGCACTATTTGATGGGCAATTGGGCATCCCCTTGTCTGTAGGGGCCACTGTAGAGATAAAGGAGTCTGGTCATCCTATATACTTGATGGCAGGTGACTCATATTTTGAAACTTTATCAAAAAAACTTTGCTGGGGAAGGTAATATGAGATTTATTCCTTGGATTATTGGAATTTTGTGGATAGCAATAGGCATCTTAAATATCCTATTTCCAAATGGTGTGAGGAGTTTTAATCAAAAGTTATTTACCAATCTACACCCGCGCATCATCTCTATTGTCATCTTGATTTTTGGCATTCTTTTGATTGTCTTTTCCTTTAAGTCAAAGGTGTTTTTGTATCCATTCTTGCTGGGCCTTTTGGGCTGTATAAAATCGGCATTTTTCTTTGCCAAACCATCTTTGGCAAAGAGGCTTATAGGGGGCTGGGTCAATACAAGAGAGAAGTTCTATCAACTGACGGGTCTAATCTCATTTACCCTTGGTATATTTTTACTCCTCTGTATAAGATGATTGGAGGTCTTTGGTGTTAAGTAAACGCATTGTTGTTTGCCTAGATGTGAAAAAGGGGCGTACAACAAAGGGTATTAAATTTAAAAACAATATAGATGTAGGCGATCCCGTACAGATGGCCAAGCTCTATTATGAAGAGGGGGCAGATGAACTTGTTTTTTATGATATTACTGCCTCTGCAGAATATCGCAATATCATGATTGATGTAGTAGAGAGGGTGGCTAAACAGATCTTTATACCATTTTCTGTAGGCGGAGGGGTAAGGACAATAGATGATATGCGTAGGGTGCTTTTGGCCGGGGCAGAGAAGGTAAGTGTAAATACAGCGGCTGTACTAAATCCAAAGATTATAGAAGAAGGTGCAAAGGCATTTGGCAGTCAATGCATTGTCTTGGGCATGGACGTAAAGGAGGTAGGGGCCTCAAAAAGGATACCATCTGGCTATGAGATTGTCATCCATGGTGGTCGTACCTATACAGGGATAGACGCACTCTGGTGGGCAAGGGAGGCTGTATCCTTGGGTGCAGGTGAGATTTGCCTCAATTCCATTGATGCCGATGGCACACAATCTGGTTATGAACTCAGGCTTACAAAGCTCATCTCAGAAAATGTACCTATCCCTGTAATTGCATCTGGGGGCGCAGGAAATCCAGAACATATCTATGATGTTCTGACAAAGGCAAAGGCAGATGCGGCCCTTATTGCATCTATTGTCCATTACGGTACTTATAGTATCAAGGAGATTAAAGAGTATTTGCACAATAAAGGTGTAAAGGTAAGGATGGTTTGGTAATGAGGATTGGCCTTGCCCAGACAAATCCCATTGTTGGTGCATTTGATTACAATTTGGAAAAGGCAAAGAGGTTTATTGAAGAGGCAAAGAGGATGGAGTGTGATTTGGTCATATTCCCTGAATTTTCCCTTATTGGCTATCCCCCAAAGGATCTTTTAGAAAAGGAGGACTTTGTTGAAAATAACCTTAGGTGCCTAGATGAGCTTATAAGGAATACAGAGGGTATTGCCGTTGTGTGTGGATTCATTGATAAAAATTCAAATGGCTGTTCAAAGCCGTTAAATAATGCTGCCGTATTTTTTGAAAATGGGAAGATCCTGTTAAAGACGTATAAAATCCTACTTCCAAGTTATGATGTATTTGATGAGGCCAGGTACTTTTCCCCCGGAAAATGTGCAAAATGGTTAGAGTGGAGGGGAAAAAGGATAGGGATTACTATCTGTGAGGACATCTGGAATGATAAGGACTTTCCCCACCCTCAGCTATACGAGATAGACCCTGTAGCAAATCTGGCAAAGGATGGTATAGACATATTGATTAACATCTCGGCCTCTCCCTATTATATAGGGAAAGTAGAGTTGCGTCAGAAGATTTTGACCCATTTGGCCAAAAAATATAATTTTCCTATTGTCTATGTGAACCAAGTAGGGGGAAATGACGAATTAATATTTGATGGAAATAGTAAGGTTGTTTTGCCAAGGGAAATAGCCTCTCATGCAAAGGACTTTGATGAGGACTTAGTCACATTTGATTTTGAGATGGGTAAGGGTGTCTGTAGAGAGACATCAGAGGGGGAGGAGGCCATACTCAAGGCCCTAATTTTAGGGACAAGGGATTATGCCTATAAGTCTGGGTTCAAAAAGGCAGTAGTGGGCCTAAGTGGAGGGATAGATTCCTCCCTGGTGGCATGGATTGCAAGAGAGGCCTTTGGAAGGGAGAATGTATTAGGTGTATCTATGCCCTCCCCTTATACATCAAAGATTAGCCTGGATGGGGTATATAAGTTGGTAAAAAATCTGGGCATAAAACATCTCAACATCCCTATAAGCGGCATATTCAATGCATATCTTGATACACTAAGGCCCATCTTTGAAGGGCTCCCATGGAACGTTACAGAGGAGAACATTCAGGCCAGGATCAGGGGGAATATCCTTATGGCCCTCTCCAACAAATTTGGCTATTTGGTACTCTCTACAGGGAATAAATCGGAGATGGCAGTAGGCTATTGTACACTTTATGGAGACCTTACAGGGGGGCTAGCAGTGATTTCAGATGTACCAAAGACCTTGGTCTATAGATTGGCATCCTATATCAATAGGGAAGAGGAGATCATCCCTATAGAGATTATAAAGAGGCCACCATCTGCAGAACTTAGACCAAACCAAAGGGATGAGGATGACCTGCCACCATATAGTGTACTAGATCTTATACTTAAGGAGTATATTGAGAATAGCCAGGACATTAAAGACATTGTAAAAATGGGGTTTTCAGAGGATGTGGTAAAGGAGGTAGTAAAGAGGGTGGACAGAAATGAATACAAAAGGTACCAGGCCCCACCTGGTCTAAAGATTACTACAAAGGCATTTGGCTATGGGAGGCGTTACCCCATTGTGCAACACTATACTGACTATTTATTAAGAAATAATTTGAATTAAATTAATGTCTTTTTTTACATTTAGCTGGCGTGATATTGTTGATATATTACTTATTAGTTTTTTTATCCACCGTTTCTATTTCTATTTTCGGGGTACAAACGCCTTAAGGATTGTAGTTGGTCTATTCTTTATCTGGCTTTTTTACCTCACGGCAAGGGCCTCTGGTCTAGTGTTAACTAGCTGGTTCCTGCAGGGACTAGGTGCCACCTTGATTATCTTAATTATCGTAGTGTTTCAAAGGGAGATAAGGGAGATATTGATTCATACTAGCCCCTTTGCCTTGCTCTGGAGGGGGTGGAAAGGGAAAGGGACACTTGATTTGGATACATTCTCCCAAACTGTATTTAATTTTGCAAAAAGGCGTATTGGTACCTTGATTGTATTAGAACAACAGGAAGACCTATCTGATCACCTCCAGGGGTGTATCTCAATTGGGGCTATCTTTTCCCCACACCTCTTAGAGAGCATATTCAATCCCACCTCCCCTATCCATGATGGGGCCGTTATTATATCAGGAGGTCATATTGAAAAGGCAGGCTGTTTTTTGCCATTAACAGAGAGGCCCAATCTACCATACAAATTTGGGGCACGTCATCGGGCTGCGCTTGGCCTGGCAGAACGCTCTGACGCAATAGTCGTTGTGGTATCTGAAGAGAGGGGGGATGTCCATATTGTCAAGGGGCAGATGTTCAATCAGGTAGCTAATCCAACACAACTTAGCTCTATACTGAGAGATACAATCTACGGACCTGAGGGCAAAGAGATAAAGAGGAAAATACGCAGGGACATAATCAAGGAATTGGTAGGTTATGGCCTTATTACTATGATGGTTGTTATTTTTTGGGGATTTTTGGGAGGGCGGCAGCCATCCCTTAAGGCCATCACAGTCCCCCTTGAATTCAGGGGACTGCCTGCCAACTGTAAGATGATTGATGTCTCAACAAACAAGGTGGAATTACAAATTCAGGGGCGTCGTCATCTGGTAAATAGCCTAAAACCTGAGCAGATAGAGGCATACCTAGATCTAAATAAATTTTCTGCCTCTGGGGTGCACTTTATTCCCATCAGCATGCTAAATATCAATCTGCCCCCAGGGTTGGAGGTAATGGACATCAAGCCTAGTAGGGTAAGGATAAAAATCGAAAAACTGATTACCAAATCGCTAGATGTCCATGTAATATGGAAGACCAAGCCACCCCCTAGTATAAATATAACAGTTATGCCCAAGACAGTAGAGGTATTGGGCACTGAGTCTAAAATAAAAAGGATAAGCTATATTAGCACTGTGCCAGTAGATGGGGCCAAATTGAGGCCTGGGCAGGAGATAGAGGTGGCCTTGGCACTGGCAAAGGCCCCCTTTAAATTGGTGCCAGGACAGCCAGAGAAGGTGAAGATTATCATAAAATAGGTCGTGCCCTTGACAATTTTTACTGGTATGCCTAAAATTTTTTAGGCGGTGTAGCTCAGCGGTAGAGCAGACGGCTCATATCCGTCATGTCCGGGGTTCGAATCCCTGCACCGCCATTTAAATCCTTTATTTTTCTAAATTTTTCTCATCCAAATTTGACAAAAGAAATTATAAGGGAAATCCCACACATCATAGAACTTGCCATTGATCAAAAATAATTCTTAGCAATAGCCCATGTTACATACAGGAAGGTCTAAGTTGTTAAAATCAATATTTTTTAAAAAGTTGAGAATGTGACCCAATTCTAGAAAGGATTATTTTTGTATCTGTTTTGACATAAATTAGAATTACATCCCCTCCCAAATGGAGTTCTCTTGCACCTTTTAATTGGCCTTTGAGTGGATGGTCTCTTGC
>JAGGTC010000134.1 GCA_021163945.1 Deltaproteobacteria bacterium
ATGTAAGGGTATTTGAAAATGGATTAGAGCTCCCTCCCCCATGTATAGCTGATGGATTATATAAAATTTTGGCTATACTAACAGCCTTGGAATTGAAACCCTCTATCTTAATAATAGATGAGCTAGAAAATTCAGTCCATCCAAGGGCATTAGAGTATATTTTTGATGAATTCAAAAATAGTGAAAGTATAGTGATAATAACGACTCATTCTCCTGTGATTGTTGATATGACTGATTTAAAGGATCTGATCTTAGTTGAAAAGGTCATGGGGGAAACTCATTTTAAAAGGCTTAAAAGGCCAGAAGACGTCAAAAAACGGTTGAAAAAGGCTGGTATAACTTATAGTGAAGGCTGGTTATATGGTCATTTAAAGGTCTAATCACATTGCGCATAAGGATTTATACAGAAGATTCTTATGGGAAGCCCTTTTTCAAAAGACTTATTCAAAGGTTAAAAGAATCTAATAAAGCTCCTAGAAATTTGGCTATTGAAGAGTGGATATGCAGGTCTTTAGGTATAGCTTATAGAGGTAAGCCTTCTGCTACGTTAAAAAGATTAAAAAATTATTTTAAAAGGGACCTGCCAAAATATGTTGAAAAATTAGACCTTGAGAGATTGGATAAAGAGGCCACATTCCAAGAGTTTTTAAAAGCCATAGAAGGTTAACTCTCTTGATTAAGAAGGACTATTGGTCTATATAAAAAATAATGCAGGAAAAGGTAAAGGACATAATGGATTTATTAGATAAACACTACCCAAATGTTAAGGTTGCATTAAATTATTCTAACCCTTTAGAGTTACTGATCGCTACTATCCTCTCTGCCCAATGCACAGATGAGAGAGTAAATAAGATTACCCCTTATCTATTTAAAAAATACCCTACTGCTAAAGATTTTGCTCAGGTAGATTTAAATGTATTGGAAGAAGACATAAAGCCTACAGGTTTTTATAAAAATAAGGCAAAAAACATAAAGGCCTGTTGCCAGGCATTGGTGGAAAAATATAATGGAGAGGTACCGGCAGATTTGGAAAAACTTACGGCCCTGCCAGGGATAGGAAGAAAGACAGCAAATGTTGTGTTAGGAAACGCATTTGGTATTCCAGGTATTGTAGTAGATACACATGTGCGCAGGGTCAGCCAGCGAATTGGCCTTACAAAGAATAGCGATGCAGTAAAGATAGAATTTGATTTAATGAATATTGTGCCTAAGTCCCATTGGACAAAGTTTTCCCTCCAACTGACATGGCATGGGCGCACCATCTGCACGGCAAGAAGGCCTAATTGCGACAAGTGCCCAATCTCCCCCCTTTGTGACTATTACCAAGAGACATCCTCAAAGAAATTGCCTGAAAAGGGCAAACATCACGGCAAATAAGACAACGAATGCAATCAACCTGATTTGGCCCTTCATATATCTTAATCCCCATAGGGCACTTTTCATAACATAGGTTACACTTTGTACACCTATTTTTATCTACCTCCATTTGAACCAAACTAACATGGTTAAACAATCCATAAAATGCACCCAAAGGGCAAAGTAGGCGACAAAACGGTCTTTTAAAGAGGACCATCATTACCAACAAAACTGATAGGATAAACACCTTATTAAAAAAGAGGAGGCCAATCTGCCTCCTCAAACTAGGAAATAAGAAGAGGGCGGGTATACCTGCCTCTAGTGTCCCCACTGGACATAGATAACGGCAAAACCAACTCTGACCATAACCCATTTTATCTACGATCAAAATGGGGAGTAAAAATACAAAAAAGATGAGGACTCCGTATTTTATAAAACGAAGGAAAGGGGGTAAATGAAATTTGGGGGAGGGTATCTTATATAACATCTCCTGCAATAGACCAAATGGGCAGGCCCAACCACATACCATCCTCCCTACCAGTATACCTATAAGGCCAATGCCCCCTATAACAAAAAGGCCAAATTGGTAGATGCCCACCTTTAAAGAGGGTCTAATCCTTGAGAGGAAGTGTTGTAGTGCCCCTATAGGGCAGGATGCTACAGCCGCTGGGCAGGAATAACAATTTAGAAATGGGACACAAATGCCCTTAATGGGGCCTTGATAGATTTTGCTATCCTTAAGAAAGAACAAATATCCATTGGCCAAAAATAGCCAAAATAATTGAAAACAGCGCCTCATCTAATGCCTATGCAGCTTAAGCAGATCTGTGTACCCTTCTTGATAATCTCCCTTATCTCTCCTAGATTGATACCCAGGATAATTAAGAACAAAAAGAAAAATATCAAACCTATCCTTATTTTATTTAGTTTCATCTGCCTTTTTTACCTTTGGTTTGGACCCAAATATCTTGGCTACCCAGATACTTATCTCATAAAGGAGGATAAGTGGGCCAGCCATCAGTAGCTGGGTGCCTACATCAGGCGGTGTCAAAATGGCCGCTGCCACAAATACCAAAACAATAGCATACCTCCTCTTTGAGGCCAACATCTCACCACTAATTAATCCTATTTTTGAGAAAAATAGGCTAAAGACAGGCATTTCAAAGATAAGACCAAATGCCAAAAGAAGTTTTAATGTGAGGGAAAAGTACTCATTCATCTTGGGTAGAAGTTTTAGGTAGTCAGTGGAAAATCCCAAAAAGAATCTAAAACCAAACGGAAAGACGATAAAGTATCCAAAAAGCCCACCCAAGATAAAAAACAGTGTGGCAAAGAAGACAAATGGAATCACATAGCGCTTTTCATTCTCATAGAGACCAGGGGCTACAAACTTCCAAATTTCATAGAAGACTATAGGACTTGCCAAGACAATACCGCTCAGGATGGCTACCTTAAAATATGTAAAAAATGCCTCTGTTAAGGCAGTAAAGATCATAGGTTGATCCTCTGGCAGGATCTTTACTAAGGGCCTTGCTAGGATGAAGAATATCTTCTTAGAAAATAAGAACGAAATTATGGTACCAATACAAATGGCAACAAGTGAGATGATAAGGCGATGCCGCAATTCAGAGAGATGGTCGGTAAAAGGCATCTTCTCATTTTCCATTCTTCTCCTCAACCTTAGGGGGTTCCTTGATCTCCTTAATGCCTTCCTTAATCTCTGGGCCCTCTTCTATCTCCTTTTTAATCTCCCGCAGTTCCCCTTCCAAATCCACACTTTCCTTTACCTCTCGTGTTGCCCTCTTAAACTCTGCTATTCCCCTCCCAAGTGCCCTAGCTATCTCTGGAAGCCTTTTTGGTCCAAGCACAATTAAGGCTACTATCAAGACAATAATCAACTCTTGCATGCCAATGCCAAACATCCCAACATTTTTAGCAGAAATTATGACTACTTGCAAGACAATTTTACCTTTGGTTTCTTGACCCTTTAGCAAAAATTTGTATAATTTAGTTAGGATTTTAACGAAATTTCCAAAAATATGGTTAATGGAGTAACCAAATGGTCAAAATTATAGAAATTGTAAGGCAAAACCCCTGGTGGCAAAATGGGATTGAATTTGTCCGCTATGATAAGCATCTCCAAGAGGCAAAACCAGTATTCTTTGAGAGAAAAAAAATAGGGCTTAAAAGGGGAGAAATCTATATACTTCGTGGCCCAAGGCAGGTGGGTAAAACTACCTATTTAAAAGAGACAATAAAAAGTTTAATTGAAAAGGGAACTCCACAAAGGCATATCCTTTATCTTTCTGTTGACCTATTTACCTCACTCAGAGAAATGAGGAATGCCCTAAATTATTTTCTCGATTCAACAAGAAATGCACCTATATTTTATTTATTTTTGGATGAGATTACCTCAATTGAAAATTGGAATCTAGAACTCAAACGCCTTTCGGATCAGGGAATTACTAGACGGGGAGTTATTGTTGCCACAGGCTCAAGCGCTGTAAAACTCAAAGAAAAGGCAGAGCTTCTACCAGGAAGAGGCATTGAAGGTAATGAATATTTGATAAAACCCCTCTCTTTCAGAGAATTTGCCCTTCAGTCAATTGAGTACATAATCTCGTTTTTACCACAAGATGGGTTTTCAGATGGATTTGGGAGGCTTAAAGACATATTGGTAAAATCCTATATTGAACTTGCCTGGGAATCAAAAAAAATATGGGAGGTTTTTGACCAATGCCTTCCATTTAAAGAACAAATTGCTCACCTTTTTAGAATATACCTTATGACAGGAGGATTACCAAAGGTTATAAACCATTATCTTTTGAACCTTTACCCTAATGGAAAGGAAGTAATCAAACCTTTTATTAGTGAGATATTTATCAGGGATGTCCTTGGGGATATGGCAAGGCTTCAGAGGCAAGAAGTGGTTACAAGACAGTTGCTTGCCTCAATAATTGAGCGATATGGTTCAAGATATAGTTTTACACGAATTTCAAAGGGGATAGAGAAAACGCATATAACAATCATTGATTATCTTGAATATCTGGAAGAATCTTTTATATGTTTTGTCCTGTATGCCTATGACTTTAATAAAAAGCGCCCAAAGTGGAAAGGGGATAAGAAGATTTATTTTTTTGACCCCTTCATATTATATTCAATAAACAGCTATCTAAAAGGAGATGAAGTGTGGAGTATAGTTACAAGAACAATGGAAGATGAAGAGCTCCAGGGCAAATTGATTGAGGGTTTGGTTATCTCCCATCTTCTTATGTATAAAGAGATTCCATTTTTAAGGATAGGAAAGACCTTTTTGTGGTTTTATTATGACAAAAGTGGTAAAGAAATAGATGCCATTTTTAAGGAGGATAGCAATTATACGGCAATAGAGGTAAAATACCAGACTGATGTAAGAGCAAAAAGGAGAAAAGGGTTAGAATTTGTTAAAAAGTACATTGTCTTGAGCAAGGAGGATGTTGGGGAAAAAGACAACATGATTATTCCTGTAGATATATTTCTTTCTCTTTTAAAAACATCGGAGAGGAATATATAATTGACAATCGCCATTTTATTTAATATTACTTAAAAAAATGAGTGATTCTAAGACTGGCATTGTCAAAGACAGACGCTATCTAGACCACAATCCTGGTGTATATCATATAGAGAGCCCTAAACGACTTGAGGTCATCTATAAACACCTGGAAGTAAATAAGGTTTTTGACCTTTGCAAAGAGATCCCTCCCCGTTTTGCCAAGGAGGAGGAGATCTGTCTCATCCATACCAAGTATTACCTTCAATCTATTGCAAATACTGCTGGCGCATCTATAATGCTAGACCCAGACACAGTGACCTCAGAAGAGACCTATGATACTGCCCGTCTGGCAGCAGGTGGACTGCTTTCTCTTATAGAGGCAGTATTCTCAAATGAGGTTGAAAATGGGTTTGCCCTAGTGCGCCCTCCTGGACACCATGCAGAAAGGGATAGGGCCATGGGATTTTGCATATTTAATAATATTGCCATAGGGGCTGCCTATACCCTAAAAAGGGGGTGGGTAAATAAGATATTGATTGTGGACTGGGATGTCCACCATGGAAATGGCACCCAAAATGCATTTTATAATACATCCAAGATCCTTTATTTTTCAACCCACCAATACCCACACTACCCCATGACAGGGCGTTTGCAAGAGGTAGGAGAGGGCGAGGGGGAGGCCTACACTGTAAATGTACCCCTATCCGCTGGCCATGGGGATAAGGATTATCTATACATATTCAATTACCTCCTTAAGCCCATAGCATATGATTTTAAACCAGGGCTGATCTTGGTCTCTGCTGGTTTTGACCCCTATATAGATGACCCGCTAAGTGGTATGGGCTTGACAGTAAATGGATTTGGCTACTTGGCCTATGTTTTAAGGGAGATTGCAAAGGAGGTTTGTGATAATCACCTGATACTTACATTAGAGGGTGGATATGCACTAAAGGGATTGGCCCATTCTGTTGAGGCCGTAATAAGGGTGCTATTGGGTGAGGATATTCATCCACCAGAAGATTTTCTTAAAGGCTATAGCCCATCAAATTCTATAAAGAGGGCTATGGATTTTCATAAAAAGTTTTGGCCTATCTAAAATAAGGCAAAGGAGGTAGCCTTGAAAATTAGTAAGGAAGAGGTTTTGCATGTAGCAAAACTGGCTAGGCTTTCATTTTCTGAAAAGGAAATAGGACTTTTTACCCATCAATTAAATCAAATACTGATTTATATGGAAAAACTAAATGAAGTAGACACAAGCAAGATAGAGCCTACATACCATGCCTTAGAGATTACAAATGTATTTAGAGAAGATGATATTAAACCCTCCCTGGATAAGGAAAAGGTGCTTTCCAATGCACCAAAAAAGGACAGGGACATGATCGTTGTACCAAGGGTGATATAGATGTTATCAAAAATGACCATTCATGAGTTGCATAAACTTTTGAAAAAAAGAGAGGTAAGCCCTAGGGAAATTGTAGAGGATATATTTAAGCGTATAGAGAGGGTGGAAGAAAAGGTCAAGGCCTACATCACACTAACAAGGGAAAATGCATTAAAACAGGCAGAGATAGCTGAAAAAATGATAAAAAAAGGGGAAATAACACCTGTTACAGGCATCCCACTTGCTATTAAGGACAATATCTGTACAGAGGGCATAAGGACTACCTGTGCCTCTAGGATATTGGAAAACTTTTTCCCTCCTTATGATGCCACAGTGATTAAGTTGTTAAAGAAGGCAGGTGCCATCATTTTGGGAAAGACAAACCTGGATGAGTTTGCCATGGGCTCTTCCACAGAAAATTCCGCTATACAAATTACCAGAAACCCCTGGAGATTGGATTGTGTGCCTGGTGGCTCAAGTGGTGGTTCTGCCGCGGCAGTGGCCGCAGATGAGTGTATCTCTGCCCTAGGTTCAGACACAGGGGGCTCCATCAGACAGCCCGCCTCATTTTGTGGTGTAGTTGGCCTAAAGCCTACCTATGGGGTGGTTTCAAGATTTGGGTTAGTGGCCTTTGCCTCCTCCTTAGACCAGATTGGCCCAATCTCCAAAGATGTTACTGATGCAGCCATTTTGCTCTCCATTATTGCTGAACATGATGATTATGACTCAACCTCTGCAAGGATAGAAAAACAGGACTACACTCAGGCACTAAAGGATGGGATTAGGGGGGTGCGTATAGGCGTACCCAAGGAGTATTTTGTAGAGGGGATGGACAAGGAAGTTAAAGGGGCAGTAAGGGGTGCGGTAGAGACTATGGCATCTTTGGGTGCAGAGATAGTGGATGTCTCCCTCCCTCATACAGAGTATGCTGTGGCTACCTATTATATCATCGCCCCAGCAGAGGCAAGCTCCAATTTGGCCAGATATGATGGGGTCAAATATGGACTGAGAGAGGATGCCAAAGAACTGATAGAGATGTATTGTGAAAGCAGGTCTTCTGGATTTGGGGATGAGGTAAAGAGGAGGATCATGTTGGGCACATATGCATTATCTGCTGGCTATTATGAGGCCTATTATAAAAAGGCATCGCAGGTAAGGACACTGATAAAGCAGGATTTTTTGGATGCGTTCAAACTGTGTGATGTAATTGTTACACCAGTCTCCCCTACCCCTGCCTTTAAAATCGGTGAAAAGATAGATGATCCACTAAAGATGTATCTCTCAGA
>JAGGTC010000060.1 GCA_021163945.1 Deltaproteobacteria bacterium
CTTTAATAGCTTTATCAATCTTATTTAAAATTTTTTCATCTTTAATAGTGCCTATCTTATCTAAAAGTCTTTTCTTATCCACACTTCTAAGTTGTATAATCATCACTTTAGAATCTTTATCTAAATTAGCTATACCTTTAGGAATATACACTTCGAATGGGAAAACCCTATCTACATTGGAAGATAAGGGAGCAACTGTGACCAATGGCGAATACTGGTTGTGTATATCATTTGAAATAATTAAAGCAGGTCGCTTTTTCTTTACTTCATGTCCAATCGTGGGATCAAAATTCACTAGATATATTTCTCCCCTTTTAGGGTATTCCATTACCTATTACCCCTTCAAATTCTTGATTTTCTATTTCTATTTCCTTATATGCCTCTTTATAAGCCTTTTTCAAGGCATTTTCTTTTAATCTCTTAAGCTCTTTAGCTATTGCTTCAGTTATAAATTTGCTCCTTTTCCTTTTAGGTACTTCTTCTCTTAAAATATTTGCTATTTCTGATGGCAAAGAGATGGTTACCTTTTCTATAGCCATGTCTATCCTCCATCTAAATTTTACATCTATTTTTTACATAATATCACAATTTTATCTCAAATCAAGTATGATGCCTATGCCTTTTTGCAATTCCCTTAAGCTGACCTTGACAATAATTTTAATCAACTGTTACTATTTCCTAACCTAAAGATTATGTATAAATGTCTTTTAAAGAAGGGTCTAACTTTCCTTTTTTTATTTTTCTTTTTTACAAATACTGCCATAGCCCATGAGGTAACTTTAAAAGATATAATAGTCACCACCAGCAAGAAGAGCCTTTTATTGTACTTTACCATAGAAGGCTGTTTTACAAAGAAAATGCAAGAGGCCATCTTTAATGGCATTCCTGTAACATTTACCTTCATTATAAAGCTCAATAAGAAAAGGACATTCTTCCCTGACAAAAAAATTAGTGACTTTAAGATCTATCATACTATCAAATACAATCAGCTAAAGGATGTATTTGAGGTCAAACGCACAGAGAGGCCCGAAGAGGTATTGACCCTAAAGGATTTTTCCCAGGCCAAACACCTTATGGCAGAAGTGAAGACTGAGGTTGCCCCCCTCTTTAAGTTAAAAAAGGGAGGGAAATATCAACTTTCCTTGAAGGCAGAACTAAACAAAGTAAGGCTCCCCTTATACCTCCACTATATCTTTTTCTTTGTCTCTCTTTGGAATTTTGAGACAGATTGGTATAATGTAATATTTACATATTAATTATGATTAATCACCAAGAGAGGAAAAGGCGGCGGCGTGAAAGGATAATAATCCTTATCTTGGTCTTATTGATTTTTTGCCTTGCCTTTATTGAATCCAAACTGCTTAATCCCAATACCCATTTCCCTTTGGCAAATAGCATAGTCCTCTTTATCCTTATTAATTTAAACATTATTCTACTTCTTTCCTTAGTCTTTTTGGTATTGAGGAATGTAGTAAAGCTTATTGCTGAATATAAAAAGGGAATTTTGGGGAGTAAGATCAGGGCCAAATTGGTTGTGCTTTTTGTGGGCCTCTCCTTATTTCCTACATTAATTCTATTTGGCATATCTATAAAATTTGTATTTTCAAGTTTTAATTATTGGCTAAACTTTAGGGTAGAAAGTGCCTTAAATCAGGCAATGGCTGTGGGGCATCTTTATTATAAAGAGACCTGTAATGATGTCTTACGCCATGCAAGGATTTTGGCCAAGGAATTAAAGAAAAAAAATTTGGCCATATCTAAGCGGTGGTTAAAAGGAAAGATTTATGAATACAATTTTAGCTTTGTTAAAATATACGACAAAAATAAAAAACCCATATGGTCATTTTATCAAAAACCTTTTAAAAATGAGATTTCTTTTGAAAATAATCTTGACCAAGCCCTTACAAAAAGAGGGGCCACTTCGATGGTTATAAGGCTATCCAAAAGCGATTTTGCCCTTACTATATTGCCTATTTTTTCTAATTCCAATGAATTAAAGTGGATTCTAGTTGCTGGAAGGCGCATCCCCTTAGAGATATCTAAAGAATTGGAGGAAATTGGGATAAGCGTTGGGGATTATAAACAATTTATGCTAGTACAACAGCCCTTAAAACTTACCCTTCTTATTACCTTTTCTATCATGACCCTACTTATCCTGTTTGCTGCTACATGGGTTGGCTTTCGATTGGCAAAGGGCATCACTGCACCCATCCAAAAACTGGCAGAGGCCACCCAAAGGATAGCTAGTGGAGATTTAGATTTTTCTTTACATACCGAGACAAAGGATGAATTGGGTATGCTTGTCAAATCATTTAACCAAATGACAAGGGATTTGAAGACAAGCAAGGAGCATTTGGAAGGGGCATACAAGATTTTAAAGGAACGCAACTTGGAGATCGAGCAGCGTCGCAGATATATGGAGATAATCCTAAAGAACATTGCTACTGGTGTAATCTCCATTGACGCACATGGTTGTATTACTACTATAAACCCTGCTGCCAAACAGATATTAAAGCTTAATAAAGAGGATTTAATAGGAAAGAGGATGGAAGAGATATTTATGTCTTACGGGTTAAAGGAAATTGTTGATGTGTTACAGCTTTTAAAAAAAGGTAATGAGTTTATAGAAAAACAATTGAGGTTTTCCCTTAATGGGCAAAATCTAACCCTATTAGTCAGTGCCTCATCCTTAAAGGACGAATTAGGAAATCACCTTGGGGCAGTTTTTGTATTTGAAGACCTAACTCAAATGGAAAAGATTCAGCGTATAGCTGCTTGGAGGGAGGTAGCAAGGAGGATTGCCCACGAAATAAAGAATCCGCTTACACCTATTCAACTCTCGGCCCAAAGGTTAAGGAGGAGGTACTTAGAAAAATTTTCAGAAGATGGACAGATATTTGATGAATGCACACAGATGATCATACGTGAGGTAGATGAACTGAGGCAATTGGTAAGTGAATTTTCAAAATTTGCAAGGATGCCGGAGGCAAACCTAACACCAAACAATCTGGCAGAGATTGTCTCTGAGACACTAGCTGTCTACCGCAGTGCAAATCAAGATATTCAATTTGAATTCAAACAGATAAGGCAAGTGCCCATATTTAACTTAGACCGTGAGCAGATAAAGAGGGCCCTTATAAACCTTTTAGATAATGCAGTTGCATCTATAGAGGGTGAAGGAAAGGTAGAGATTGTCCTTGATCATGAACCTCGCCTAAAGATTGCCAGGTTGGAGGTAAGGGATACAGGACGTGGTATCCCTGATGAGGACAAAAGAAGACTATTTGAACCATATTTTTCTACAAAAAAATCAGGCACTGGTCTGGGCCTTACCATTGTCCATACTATTGTCTCAGACCACCAAGGATTTATAAGGGTAAAGGACAATTACCCAAAAGGTACAGTCTTTACCATAGAACTCCCTACAAATATTTAATCCCAAATTATCTGCATGATCTGGGTTAATAGATTATGTCAGAAGGTAGGGCCTTTTTAAAGATCCCCTTTTCTTTGGCCAACAGAAAGAGCATTCTAATGGCCTCTCTCCCCTCATCTCCAAGGTCCATAGTATAATTATTTACATAAAGCCTTATATGTTCATTGATTACATCATCCTCTAAATAAGATGCGTGTTCCTTTATATACCCCTTGATGCCCTCTGGGAAAGAAAATGCATATTCAATGCTCTTTTTTATTAAGACTATAAGTTTATCTAAAAATTCTCTATTAAATGACCTCCTTGCCACAATTCCCCCCAATGGTAAGGGCAACTTTGTCTTCTCTTCCCACCACTTACCAAGGTCTAGGACAGTCTTTAACCCATACCTATCTAATAAAAACCTGCCTTCATGGATAATTAGACCAAAATCAAACCTCTCTTCTTTTACTGCCTGCATAATTTCATTAAAGGGGACAAATTCTGCCTCAAATGAGGGGTTATAAAGCATAAGCAAAAGGTAGGCAGTAGTAAACCTACCTGGCACTGCTACAGAGGACTTAGGTAATTCCTCTAGTAAGTGATTCTTGCTGACCAAAAGCGGCCCACATCCATGCCCTAAGGCGGCCCCTACAGGTAAAAAATAGTATTTATCTGCTATATAACCGAGGACATGACAGGAGACCTTTGAGATATCTAGTTTATTATTTAAGGCCATTTTATTGAGGCCTTCTATATCATCAATTACCTCTTTAAAGGAAAAAGGCGATTCTATTAAACCCTTTATCAATGGGCCAAATATAAAGGTATCATTTGGACAGGGTGAAAAACCCAAGCTTATATGCAAAGGTCAATACCTCCTTCTAATAAATTTAATACCAACCTTTGACATCTTTTACTAGCCAGGTCAATCTCCCAATTTTCCTTATCATAGCCTCCCACTATATTGCTTATGCAACGCAATTCCAAAAATGGAATTTCATAAATAGTGCATATCTGTGCAATGGCTGCACCCTCCATATTCTCACATATTCCAAAAAAACGCCCCCTCAATAGGGAGAGCCGCTTTTGGTTGCCTGTAGTAGCACTTACGGTAAGGAAGGGGCCTGTTTTAAGATTAGAATTAGACAAAAGGGGCATAATAGATTTTGCCACTAAATTATTTAATTTTTCATCTGCAGGAAAGCAATTATAAAAACACACCCCATCCTTTACTAAATATGGCAAATCAATTTTATTTAAGGGCCTAAAACCAGCCTCTGTGTATGCACCCGCCTCTGCCCAGATCTCTTTTTCTGCCAATGCAAAATCACCTATTTTTAAACCACTTTCAGGGTATGCACCACCACAGCCTATCAACCAAACTAGTCTTGGTATTTTATGGCAAATAGAGGCAGTCATTGCATGGGCAGCATTTGCTACCCCTATACCTGTAACAAGCAATTGAACTTCATAATTAAATAAAACCCCATGATATACCAACTTTTTACCAATATTGATGATTTTCTTTTCCCTCAATTGAGATATCAATAAGTCAATTTCTTTAAGGGTGGATGCCAAGATCAATAAGTGCCCCATATTTAATACCCCAATACCTTTGCCACAACCTCCACCTTCCCCAAAGGGGCACTGATTTGTGCACCTTGTATCAAATCCTTTACTGCCTCAAGTGCCTCACGTGCAATGGCAACACCCTCAGAGATAGCGGCATCCCCTGTAGGGGCCCTTTCCATCCTCTCTATAACCTCCTTTGGCACCTTTACACCTGGTATGGTATTCATAAAAAGGGCCGCCCTGTAGCTAGTGAGTGGCCAGATTCCAGCAATAATAGGTATTTTTAGATGTTTTACCTTTTCAACAAAAGATTCTAAGGCAGATATATCAAATACAGGCTGGGTGATAGCAAATTCTGCCCCAGCCCTTACCTTGTCTTCAAAGTGGGAGATCTCTCTTTCTATGTCTACTGCCACTGGATTTACGCCTACCCCTATTAAGAACCCTGTTGCAGAACCCAATGGACGCCCTATCAGGTCATGGCCTGTATTTAGATTATAGGCAAGTTTTACTAATCCCACTGAGTCTAGATCAAATACCCCTGTAGCATCAGGGTAGTCCCCAAGTTTTGGGGGGTCCCCTGTAATAATCAATATGTTCCTTAGACCCAATGCATACCCCCCCAAAAGGCCTGCCTGGAGAGCGATCAGGTTCCTATCACGACAGCAAACATGAAGGACTGTCTCTATCCCTACATTTTTTTCAATTAAGACGGCCAACGCCTGGGCACTCATCCTGGCAGTTGCCCTTGGACCATCGGGGATATTGATGGCATCAATGCCCATCTCTTTTATAATCCTTGCCTTCTCTAGTACTTTAGTTGCATCATAACCCCTTGGGGGGGTAAGCTCTACATTGGTAATAAATTCTCCCTCAGCCAATTTCGATGCAAGCCTAGAACGCTCCCTTAAAGGGATAGAGGGCGTTTCTATTTTCTTTTCAGGGATTTCTATCCTTATCCTCCCAGGGGAAAGTGAATTTACTGCCGATCTAACAGCCTTTATGTGTGCAGGTGTGGTTCCACAGCACCCCCCTACAATCCTCACCCCCTTTTTGATGTAATAGCGTGCATGGCTGGCCAGGTATTCAGGTGTGCAAAAATAGATATGCCTCCCCTCTACCATTTGTGGTAATCCCGCATTTGGTTGGGCAATTAGGAGCAAACTTGCCTTTTCTCTGGCCTCATCAATTAGGTTTAGAATGTGTCTTGGCCCCTGACTACAGTTTATACCCCAAGCAACAACCCCAGTATTCTCAATAGGCCCTATTACATCACTGATTTTTTCTCCAGATGCTAGTCTATTCTCCTTATTAAATGAAAATTGGGCAATAATAGGCTTTTTACTCAATTTTTTGATTAAATCAATTGTAAGGAGGAGTTCATTTAAGTTTGTAAATGTCTCTAACATAAAGATATCTATCCCTGCCTCATCCAGGGTCTTAATCTGTATCTCATAGCCCCTTTTTATGACCTCTTCTGAGATAGGCCCATCTAGAGAGGCTGAGATAGGCCCAATATCCCCTGCCACAAACAGTTGATTTGAGGCTACTTCCCTTGCCAGCCTTACACCAGCCTCATTAATCTCCTCTATCTTCCCCTCCAGTCCATAATTCTTTAGGTGCCAAAAGTTGGCACCAAATGTATTTGTTGTTAGGATATCTGCACCAGCCCTTGCATAGGCCTCATGGATCTCTTTTACTAAGGCAGGGGCAGAGAGGTTTATCTCATCAAAGCAGCGATTTATATATACCCCTTTATTGTAAAGCATTGTCCCCATGGCCCCATCAGATACCAAAACCCTTTCCTTTAAGGCCTCTTCAAACCCTAACATACTCTTTCTCCAATTAAAAGTTATTTAAAAATATCCAAAATTCCAAATAAAATAAAGATGCATATAAATGCATCTTTGTCAACCACTTCCTAAGTTTTACTTGGTGGCCAATACCAAAAAGTTAGACTTGTTTTTTTACTTTTTCTTTGCTATACACGATGTGATGTTACCACTTAGGATTCCGAGTAGGTAAAGATGAAACGATTTATCAAATAGGAGTAAGGTGACCAAACAATAATAAACTTTGAAGGAGTTCCTCCAACAGTGCATATCTTGACCTTGTGCCTTCAGCGCTTCGCCCAAATTCAGTTTCGCTGGACTTCGGATGCGCTCAGACCGTTGTCCAAAATCCCGAATCCGCTTCAGAGGTAAGTAAATGGATGAGATTACCAAAAAATTGATACATATTCTAAAGAAGCACGGTGCTAAGAAAATTGCGATATTTGGTTCTTATGCCAGAGGTAAGCAGAAAGAAACAAGTGATTTAGACGTCATCGTAGAATTTAAAAAAAGAAAAAGTCTGCTTGAACTTGTGGGAATAGAACAAGAATTAGAAGATCATTTAGGAATAAAAGTAGACTTACTTACAGAGGCTTCTATCAGCCCATATTTAATAGAAAGAATCAAAAAAAGAATCTAAGGTGGTATTAGGATGAATAAAGATATACTGTATTTCCCTATATCTTGTAAAATGAGAGGCTGTATGGTAGAAAATATCCAGTTTAT
>JAGGTC010000071.1 GCA_021163945.1 Deltaproteobacteria bacterium
AAATATCATTCTATTTTTTTTTATTTTTATTTCGAGGTGCACCGTGCGAGCAATCTCTTCCAAAACAATCTCACCTTTTTGCATTCATAATCAACCTCCGACATTTTTTATCATCACATATATTTATTAGTAAACCAATATATTAACTTTTTGGTAAACCGTGAAACTATTGTATAGGTAACCCTTAAACTATCGGCGGGGTTTAAATATTATTATAGACATATTATAGAATAAGTATTGAATAATTCAAAAAAGAGGTGAATAAAAAATGTCTGTGGGTCTTCCTTACAAGATAAATAAAATAAGAATATGTGTTGTGTTTGAGGATGGTAGCAATAAGGATCTTTATGAAGGCGACCTTATTGGAGCGGCAAAATGGTTGGGTACAACTGTGCACGATTTAACGCTAGAGCTTGGCCCAGATGGTCAGGTGCTCTGGCGAGAGGAGTATGAGCATGAAGGCAAACCTTGTGCACTTTGGGTTGTTGCTGAGTAATTATGTTTTTTTATTTTTTGTATTAACGCCCCTTTGCTGAGGTCAAACTCACAGGGGCAAAAAAACAATAGGAGGAATGTGAAAAAATGTTTGAGCCAGTCAGTATAGGTTTGACAATCGCAAAATTTGCGGTCGCCCCTGTCCTACGCAAAATGTGGGACAAGAAAATCAAGAAGGACGACCGCCAAGAAGAAGGGATAATCGTCGTCGAGCTCGCACGGCCGATAAAGCAAGCCGTGATTGATGAGTTCGGCGAGGAGAAGGTTGTTGCAACGATTTCCTATGAACGGCCGATAACCAAAGATGAGTTACATAAACTCGCAACGGATATATACAAGGCAATCATGGCAACAGCGCGTTTTTATAAGCGCGTCGGCGTGGTAACCAGTGGGCCCAACGCATTGTGGGTGCTAGTGGGGCAATTTATCGGTATGCATCACGTGGAAATAACGTGGTACTGGTGGCAACCAGAGGAGGGATACATTCCTGTGGAAGATGCCTCAAAGTACAGACATTTGCTTTTTTAACTCTTTTTATTTTGTTTTTTGGAGGTGAAAAGAAAAATGTCAAACCCAATAAAAATTGATAAAGGCGTCGTTCTGACACCGACGGAGACGCCCCAAATCCGCAAGGTGATAGACTTTGCGAGTGGCCGGGCAAAAGCAATAACGCTTCCGAAGGAATTCTTGGACCGCGTCGGCCATGAATTCGAGGAAGTGGAAACGAAAATCATGCGGATGAACGGCAAGTACGTCTTGCTCGTCATTCCGCACTTCGAAAAAGAGCAAAAGGAGGAATGAAAAAATGCCTGAGATCGTGACGCATTTTACAATTTCAAAAATAACGAAAGAACAGAACTTGGAAAAGAAGCAAACGACATACAAGATACTTCTACGTGGCAAAGGGGAAGACGGTGAAATAAAGTTGTCAATGAAATTCAGTGAGGAAAACTTCAAGCGCTTCAAGGCCAATTTCACGCTACAAGAGGGCGCAATTTTCGAGTTAATCTTGCGCCAAACCCAGAGCAAGATGGATGAGTTCCTCGGCGGTGAAGAAAATGAATGAATTGGAATTTGAAGAAGATTGGGATGATGACTTCTGGGGCGAAGTTGAAGAAGATGAAGAAATCGAACCCGACTGCTTCGGTCAATACCTTCTCGGCGCAGGCTCTGAGGAGTGCGCCTTTTGCCCTTGGGCCGAAGTCTGCGCAGAGGTCAGTAAAGCCCAACTAAAGGATCAAAACAAAAACGAGGAGGAAGAAGAGTAATGGGTGTTGATTGGTGGATTGAGGATTTAATAAAAGTGGGTAACTCAAGAATGCAATATTTCAAGAGTGACTACATAGAAAAAATGGGCATAAAAACGGAAAAAACGGAGCAAAGAAAGAAAAAGGACAAGGCCCTCATCAAATTAGACAACAAACTTTCAAACTTGGCCACAAAGATGAACCGGTACCCCGAAAAAGAACTACTATTCTTGGGAGCAATCACGGGTTGTGAAATTTGCCCCACAGAAGTTGTATGTTGTGACGAGTTTGATGTGGGCGTTACAAAACAGTACTACGAGGATATAAAAAAGGTCATCGACTGCATTGAGAGCCTATATTTGACAAGTCTTTACGAGCGCATTAAGAATTTTAACGTTGTGGGCGCATATTTTGAAACGTTCGAAGCGTTTGTAACGTTCTTCCACAAGCTTTTGAAAACAATCTATGAGTTGTATAAAAAAGGTGAGTATTATGCAATCTTTGAAGGTTGATGAGGAAAAAATGCTAAAAATCCCCCAAGTCAAGAGGGTTAAGGGAATATTCATACCCAATAATTTCGTGGTAATTCAAGCAAAAGACCTTGAGCAATTTAATTTACTTCTAACGGCGCACAAATTGTCATTCGATGATGTTTACGAGAGAACTAATAGGACAAATTACGCCCAAGAGCATATATACTATGCTTTTACACTTTCAAACGGTGTGCCCATCGTGTTGAAATACGTCCAGAGAAAGCGCATCAATCTTGGTGAAACGGATGTGGCATCTTCTTCTTTTCGTAATTATCACCTATATAACATACACTCCGACACAAGTCGCCACACCCGCACCAGAAAGAGGAGGAATGAATAGTGGTAGAGTTGAAAGTTGAGAAAACCCACGAGCGCTACACAATTGATGACAAAGAAGTCAGCGCCCCATTTACCTTAGTGGGCATTTCACGATTCACGCGACGGGATATAATCGACGTGGAAACAAAGAAAATCGTCGGCACAATCGGCTTCGATGATTACAGTTTATACGGCGTGACAACCGCACGCCCACAGGTGATAATCAAGGCGTTCAATCTCGACACGGACCCAAACATCCGCATGTTCGTCATTCTGAGCCCTGAGTACATTGTCGACCAAGAAGACAAGTTTGTAATCATCCGCAACCCGAACAATCCCAACGTGTTGTACAGAATTCCAAAAGGATTAATGAAGGACACATACCTTGCTGCATTTCCGAGTAAACTTGGGCCGTGTATAATAAAAACCACAGGGAAATACCATATTGTTGTTGCGCCGAAAAAAGCCCCTAACGCCCCTGAATCTGAAAAAAAGGAAGTAGAAAAAGAAGAGAAAAAGAAAGAGGTTAGAAAAATGTCCGAAAAAGAAGTTAAACCCGAAAAAATGAAGCTATATGGAAAAGAAGTGAATGTTATACCCAAGGAGGCGCAGGTCACCGCGGGTGCGCCCTCTTGGGTTGATGAGTTAGACGAGCAAGTAACAACCTTGGATCTTGTGACTCTTGGCAAGCCAATCGTGATTAACAAGTTTGTCAAGATGCACTCCACGAAGTACGGCAACGATTTCATAATTGCCCATGTGACATTGCCCGATGGAAAAGAAGTAAAGTGGATAACAAGCGCATCAGTTCTAATGGACAAAATCGAAAAATACGAGAAATATATGCCCTTCGCCTGCAAAGTCATCAAACCGAAAGGCAAGAGATACTACACGCTCAGCTTCGACATTTAACCCTAACAACTTTTCACTTTTTATGATGGGTGGGTAGCTTAGTCAGGTGAGAGCATCCCGCGAGGGCCCGTACGCGCCGAAGGCGAAGGTTCAAATCCTTCCCCACCCAACAAAAATACAAAAATCATGGGCGGGTAGCTCAGTCTGGATAGAGCCCCTTACCCGCGGGAGTTGTGCATCGCGAGAATGGTTTGTCACGCCGTCGATGACAGGCGGTGCGCAACTTGGGAGGTCGGTGGTTCAAATCCACCCCCGCCCACAAATAAAAAGTAGATAGGGTGATGAAAATGAACGAGAAAGAAAATAAAGTCCGTGAAATTAACGTATATAGTTTGAATGATAGAAAATCCCTTGATGCCTTTGCCGATACAATGAGAAAACAAATTGATAAGGGAAAAATCCCCCTACTAATACCAATGATTCCATGGGGGACCATCTACGCCCCTACAAAGAAGAAACCATACTTTCGCTTGACATGGGTGCTCCCTGTTCAAATATTCAAGGATCTGGACGTTGAAAAAATCAAGAAAGGAGAGCATTCAGTAGGCTTAGATGAATTAGACGGTATAGTGATGTACGCGTTTATGCTATTCCCAAAAGAAAAACTCAACCAAGACATCTTTAAAGAATAAAAAGAAGGAGGCAGATCAAGATGTTTGAGTCGGGCGAGTATATAAGTGTATTCACGGATCTGTTTTATTTCGGCAAGAATCCGTACGAGTGGTGCGTCGAGCAAGTTGCAATCCTAAAAGAGTTGAAAAAAAGAAAAGGAGGAAAGGAAGAATGAATAAAGCCACAAATCCTTATGATGAAGTGGATGATTTTATCGAAATCTTAGAAAGCACAGAAGCCGAGGAACAAGAGATTTTTGAGGAAGGCACAACATGCCCTGAAGGCTATAATCTCATGGCAGGCGAAGATTGTTGCCCATGTTACAGAATGGGAATAGAAACCTGTGAATTTAATTGCCCCTATGGTGGGGCTACGCACCTTTGCAAGAAAAAAGAAGAGAAGAGAAGGAAAAGGTGGTGGTACTGAAATGGCAAGTGAGAAATTAAAATATTTTGAAAAACCGAAAAGTGATGTGTTAATAATAATACATGACGCTCCTTTAGAGGGGGTTTGGTTTAACTTTGACATTCTTGTGAAGGAGAACACCTATAAAGCAATAGAGATATGGTTGAAGGAGAATGGATATGAGTTATACAATAATTTCTGCCCCATCGCGGAAGCATTTTGTCAAAAGCACAAGGAGTATCTATTTTTAGGGTCTGAGGATTTCGGCCACGCATCCAATGCACCTGTGCTACAATTCCTAATTGAACTTGGCATATTCTGCCATAAGTACAATATCTCTTTTGATGTCATCCACGTTAAGATAGTAGATGAGAAAAAAACAAAGAAAGAGGTGAATTAAGATGCTTGATATGAGAAAAGTTCACGTGAAGAGGTTTACATACCCCAACGTGAAGGAGCAAGATACGGGAAATTATAGCATAATCACAAAAGGAAGAGAGCAAGTATGTAAAAAATGCGCACGTTGTTGCAAGCAATTCAGATGGTATATAGATGAAAGTATGGCCCTAAGAGCGATGTACTTAGATGTAAAAAACGTCTGGGTGGAAGAGCACCAACTTGGCAATCGCTATGTATATGTCTTAGTGATTGATGTAATCGACACCATGACAACGCCTATAGAGCGAGAAAAAACCGACATATATAATGAATTTTTCCTGTGGTCTGGCGTTATTGACGCCTTATTAAAAGAAAAGAAGGAGGTTCGTGAACAATGATAGACATATCAAAAGAGGGAAAAAAACAGATAGTTAATACCATTTGCCTTATCATCATTGCATTAGTATGGGCCTTCACACCTTTCTTCACAGATCCTGTAACATATGGCATTATACTTCTTGTGAGTGCCATTTTAACAACTATCGTACACAGTGTTGCAATGACAATAATAGACCTTAATCCGCCATTTGTGATTTATGTATATGATAAAGAAGAAGAGGAGGAATGAATATGGGTAAAAAAAGTAGGATGTTCGAGTTTGTGGATCAGACTTGGAATCCCATTGGGGCGCGTTGCCCCTTTCAATGCGTTTACTGTTGGGCGCAGAGCGCTAACGGGCTCATAAACCGATATAAACTAAAAAAATATTTCGGTAAGCCCGTACTATATGAAAAAACGTTAAACCAGAAATTCAAGGACGGCGAGACGGTTTTTGTGGGCGATATGACGGACATCTTTGCGCCGAACGTTCCCGACACCATGATTCTTAGAGTCTTATATACGATAAAGAAGTGGCCAGAAACAACATTTCTCCTTTTAACCAAGAATCCTTTGCGCTATAAACAAATACGCTCAGAGTACGGAGACTTGCCCAAAAATATACTACTCGGCGCAACAATTGAAAGCAACAGAAATTACCCCAATATCTCAAGGGCTCCTTCACAGGAGGAGAGATTGAGAGTGTTGGCAGATTTATCATTCTATTATCCCGACATCAGATTGTTTGTCTCCATCGAGCCGATACTAGATTTTGACTTAGACACATTCACAGAGATACTGAAGCATATTGCCCCCTATGCGGTGGCCGTCGGATACAACAACTATGGAAATAAGTTGCCAGAGCCCCCATTAGAAAAAACAGAGGCCCTAATCAAAAATCTGGAGTATTTTACGCCATTTGTTTACAGAAAGACAATCCGTCGGGCGTGGAATGAATGAAAGAAGAAAGTAAGGAATTCTGGAAAGAAGTCAAGAAGGTAGTGAGAAAGGCAAAGCCCCATTCGATGATTATAGCCGATGAGAAAAATGGGGCAATTAGTGTAAACGATGAGATAGTATATTTCCGCAACAAAAGAATCAGGAGGAATGAAGAAATGGTGAGTGACCGGAAAATCAAGCAGATTGTGCGCTTTTATAATAAACTCCCCGAAGACCTGAAGGACGATTTCACGAGAATCTTGCCCACCATAAAAAAGGTGGACTTACACACGCTCTTCAGGGAGCTCATCAAAAGCCATTTTAGACACGAAAAAAGATACGTGAGGTGACAAGCATGTGTGATAAAGTTGTAGTATTTGTTATTGAGGATGAAAGATGGCCATTTTACTATGTCAGCGAGGAACTCGGTACAGCGAGTTATTGTGACTACGCTTTGAAACTGACAAAGGAAGAATGGGAATTCGTCAAAAAAGCCATGGAAGATTTCGAGAAGGCGCAAGACTTCATAAAAAAGAAAATAAAAGAAAGCAAAGGAGGCGATACTGATGGAGAAAGTTAAGGTGTATGTGTACACAGATGAGAGATACCCATTTTATTGGCTGTGTAAAGATGAAAAAGACGCCACACACGTCGCGGAATTTACCAAAGAAGAATTAGAATTTATCAAAAAGGCCATGCAAGCCTGCGAAAAGGCCCAAGAACTCATAGAAGAAAAAATCAGAGAATTTCGAAGAGAGGTGAAAATTTGATGATTGACTGGATTGCTATACTTTACCTTATATTATTAATTCCTTTGCACGAATTGAGCCACTATCTCGTTATGAGGCACCATGGAATCAAAGGAAAGTTCAAAATAACGCTTTGGTGGATTGGCTTTGAAGTCAAAGATTGGCATGTGAGTGTAAATACACCAGAGGAATTAAACAAAGCAATACAAATAATAGCTCAGGTATATAGCTCTGGTTGCCTTTTACCAACAATTTTTGGTATTCTACTAAGTTTTTTCACGGGAGATATCATACTTTGGCAACTTATAACCCTCGAATTGCTATATAGTATTTATGAAGTAGGTACTATACGCCACCCTGTAGACAAGATAAAGGAGGAATAGAAAATGACTGAGGAGATGGGAATATTTATTATGGCTCTTATGGCGTGGCTATACTTTCTCTATTTACTAGACTCAACGAATATCGAAAAAAAACTCGATAAAATATTGAAGTTGTTAGAAGAGAAAAATAAGGAGGTAAAGAATGAGTCGTTATTATAGGGATGCTGACCACCTTTA
>JAGGTC010000203.1 GCA_021163945.1 Deltaproteobacteria bacterium
CAATTGAATCTTTAATTAATTTATTAAAGAGCTTAAGTGAGGAAGCAAAAGAGGAGATATTTGAGAAGGTTTTTATCGAGGAAGACACGGTCCCTCTCACTAACGAGGAGAGACAGGCTGTCATGAAAGCAGAAGAAGAATTTAAATCTGGAGAGACAATCAGATGGCCATTTGGCAGGTAGAGTTTTCTAAACAAGCATATAAAACTTATCAGAAACTTAACAAAGGTTACCAAAGGAAAATTGATAGAGTTTTAACTTGGCTAATCAACAAAGAAAAGGTAGATATAAAATCTGTAGAAGGAGAAGATGATATTTACAGATTAAGAATTGGAAAATATAGAGTATTGATAAAGTTTCAAAAAGATGAGAAAGTCATTTTGGTCACCAAAATAGGTTTAAGGGGTGATATTTATAAAAAATAATAAAACACCTAACCACTCATTCCAGCAGACGGCAGATAGCCACCGCTGATTCGACCGTTCCTTTTATTACTGTACTTTGACAGTTGTTTTTTGAAAATTTATGTTTATGGGCATTTTTAAGTGTAAATGAAGATGTAGGCACTACATTTAAAAAGGACTTAGAGAACTGCATAGCCTATATGAAACACCCATTTAGAAGGTGGAAGTTAGAATTCATTAGAAGTTCTTGGGATTCTCTTTTGATAGGTTTTGTTATGGGAGCCTTAGTGATGGCATTAGCTATCCAAACCGGAACAACTTGGAATTCTCTTTTGATAACTTCTGTTACGGGAGCTCTTGGTATTTTCGTTGGTTCTCTTATAGAGCGGAAGACTAAGCACCAACTGTGGCTTTCTGAAAGGAGAGCAGAATTTTTTGCTGAATTCTTAAAAATATTACAGAAGTGTGAAGAAAAAGCATCCATATATTTAAGAGAAAATCCGGAAGAAAAACCCAGAAAAAGCCACCAACTTTACGAGATCTATTACCCTGCCCGTGATTATGCAAAAATAGTGCGGTTATTTTTGAGGGAAGATTTAAGAGACCATTTTGAAAAGTTGGTTAGAAAAATAGGTGGCAGCTATTCTCTGGATATTAAAGAAAGAGCAGGAAAAATGGTAGAAGTAAAAGAAGAAATACAAAAAATCTTAGAGGAACATATCAAAAATCCAAAATGGTAAAGATTGAAGGAATAACTAGTCTAAACATTCATGAACAAGAAATAGTTGTAGCAAGGCCTTGCTATAAGTTGCATTTGATCACAAAATACGGTAATACTTGTTTAATTGATGCAGAGGTGGTCCAGATTTTTATTGGGAGGTAACAGCTAATAGATGCCAGAAGGAAAGTTGTGGATTCTGGAGCGTATAGCCAGTAAGCGATTTCCCTATAGAATTCGCATTGTCAAGGGGGATAAGCCCCTTCTGGCCCTTAAGGTTCAGTCTAAGTGGCCTGGCAGTGGAACTCAGGTCTTTTGTCTAAGAGATGAATCCTTAGAAGCAGAAACTGTAGAGATAGTAGAAACAGTGCCAATTGTTTCCATGCGTAGATATGGCAAAAGGTTGGCTATAGTGCTGGACAGAAAAAGGAATAAAAGATGTGATTTTCTTTTCTTAAAAAAGTCTTACAAAAATAAGGAAGGAGAATATGAGCAAATCTTTTGGCGTACCTATCAATCCCTCAAGGCTACAAGAAAAGGTTATATTCTTCCAGCCTGGAATGCATCTGAAATAACTGTCTATGTAGATAAGGAAGAACGTTATCCCTGGAGATTTCCGGATTGTCGGGTGGAAAGGGTATCCCTTCCTGTAGGAGATTATGCCCTAGCAGGGAAAGAAGGCTTTATAGCTATAGTAGAAAGAAAGACTTTTGATAATATGTTATCAGAATTGGGGAAATTGGATGCCTTTCACCAAACACTGGGAGAATTAGAGGCCTATCCTTATAATGCCTTGGTGATAGAAGCAGGCTATCCAGATTTTTTGGATAGAAAAAGACTTCATCATTATAACCCTTCTGTAGTTGCTAGGGCATTGGCCGATATATCTGCCTTGCATCCCAAGTTAAAGGTGATCTTTGCTCACAGCAGGAAGGGGGCCAATGAGTGGTGCCGCAGGTATTTTGAGTCTGTGTATTATCACTTGCTTCAGGAAAAAAGTCCACCGCAGGTGAGAGAAACAGTGGGTATTTATACAGGAGCAGAGCCTTTTCCTTTTGATCCTTTGATGATCCTGAAGGCCCATTTTCCCCATTTGCCTGAGACCTTTACAGTGGGTGATTTGAGAGAGGCATTTCCCCAGATTTCAGATAACTTTATCAGGTCATTTTTAAAGGAAATGAAGAAAAGAGGGACTATTATTTGTATAAGACGGGGCTCCCTTTCTTACTGGAAAAAGGTCATCGCTTGATGAGCAATAAAATTAATGCCTTGCTACATGAGTTTTGAAGAAGGAAGCTTTGTTCCTTCTAGACGAGGAGAGGGAATTTTACCAAAATTCTTTTCATATTCCTCAATATGGTGTTTAAGCCAATCCAAAAAGACCTTTGCCTGTTCTGGGGACATTGTGATCTCAACCTGAAGTTCCCTCAGTATCATTGGCTGTGTTTTTCCCATAAAGGTCTCTTCAGAGATATCCTCATAGCCCTCTCTAAAAAATATCATCTTAAATTCAAATGGAGTGTGACCACCATAGACACCAGATGAGTAGAATCTCCTAAAATTTGGATCCTTCCTCACTATAAATTTTGGCTTCTCTTTCATCTTTCCCCCACTATTAATATCATGCAGGCTTATTTTTAACAGAAGAAGAAATAAAAAACAAGGAAACTTTAGGGCATTATCAAAAGTTAGTAATGGCAGATCAAATCAATGGGAACCAACATCTATAACTTTTTTAGTACCCTTAGCCTCCGTCTCTCACGTTTAGAAAGTCGATGGGAAGGCCCCTTTTTCTTAGGGACAATCTTAGATGGATGATCCCCTTTAGTTGCCCCCTTTCCATAAATGGCCATCTCCAATTTTGAGATAAACTCGGCGGATAAAACGGCATTTGCATTATGACGTTCTGCAAATGAGACAATCTCTTTGTCTGAACTAATCACTATCAGGTTGGGTTGTCTCTCCACAATCTCCTTAATCACATCATCTGCCTTTTGCCCCCTCCCTGAATAAATAACAGTAATGGCACCAACTTTCTCCTTTTGTAAAGAGAGGTGCTTACCATGTTCACCATCAAATACCACGGTAATATCATGTCTTTTAAGACGGCGATATGCCTGGAGGTATCTAATCAATGCCTCCCTTCCGGCCTCTAGGCTCTCTAGTTCAATCTGACTCAAAGTAGGGGATTGGCGAATGAGGTTGTAGCCATCAATAACCAACTTCATCTTTATTATGAATCTGTTTTAATAATTGGTCTACAGAATCTCTCTTTCTCACTATATATACACCCACAATACTGCTGTCTATACATATTGAGCCTCTTGGAAACCTCAATTCCCTCCTTCCATCCTACCCTAAAGTCTTCATATAAAAACGGGACCCCATACTCCTTGCCTAGGCTTTTCCCAATATCAACGATCAATTCATGATTTTGAAACTTGCTATAGAGCAATGTGGTGGTAAATGCATTAAATTTCCCCTTTTTTGCAATCTGGGCTGTTGCCTTAAGGCGGGTGTGGTAACAGAAACGGCATCTATTCTCTTCCCTAAAGACCGCCCCCCGAAGAAAGAGCTCTAGGTCATATCTATCCCGCCAAATCATACGTAAATTGATGCTATTTGCATAATCCCTTACTGCCTCTAACCGACGCCTATACTCAGTAAATGGATGGATATTTGGATTATAAAAGAAACCAAAGACCTCCATGCCCTTTTCCCGCAGTACCTTCACAGGATAGATTGCACAAGGGGCACAGCAGATATGTAGCAACACCTTCATTTTAATGGAAAATTTAACTTTCCTTACAGATTGAGTCAACCCAAAAATTGCAAATAAAAAAATATAGGTTAAATTTTCCTATGCCTTTAATAAAGCTATTGATCATCTTTTTTGGCCTAATATTACTCCTTAGAAGGAATTGGTTATTAGGGCACTGCCTATTTTTGGCCTCGCTCACCTTGGCCCTGTGGCAAGGCATAGGCCCTATTCGGATTTTTCTTATATTTGTAAAGGCAATCTCAAATGCCCAAAATCTATTGTTGAGCTGTATCATTCTTTCTATTCTTATCTTTGCCCACAGTTTAAGTAAAACAGGCCAACTAAAGAGGATAATCAAGGCCTATCAAGGTATCTTTCCCTGGCCTCGTTTTAATCTCATGACATTGCCTGCCCTTGTTGGCCTCTTGCCTATGCCAGGCGGGGCTGTCTTTTCTGCCCCCCTTATAGAGGGATTAGGTAAACAATATGGCATTTCCCATGTATGTCAGGCCATCGTAAATTACTGGTTTCGCCATATCTGGGAATATACATGGCCTTTATATCCAGGCCTTCTCTTGGCGAGCCATTTGGGGGAGGTAGAGATCTACCGCCTTATCTATATCCAACTCCCCCTTACTATAATGGCATTTTTTCTAGGTTACCTATTTTATCTCCCACGGCCCTTAGATATACACTTATCTAATAGAGAAGGCAATTTTTTTAATTTTTTAAAAGAAATGGCACCTATATTGACAGCAGTCATCTTCGCCATCTCCTTTGAGGCAAAAATACACTTTCTGCCTAGAGAGATGGCCATTGCCGTGGCTGTTTGGATAGGTATCTTTTGGGTCTGGTTAAAGCAAAGGATAAGTATCTCACAACTTAAAGCCATTTTTGGGGATAGCACCCTGATTAAGGTACTTTACGCAGTGCTCTCTATCTTTTGTTTTAAGGAGATTATCAATGAAAGTAACATTGTATTAGATGCTAGCCATCTGTTGACAAAGTGCCATATCCCATTGTTTCTTATTGCCTCAGTTATTCCTTTTCTGGTAGGTCTAGTCATTGGCCTGACCCTGGCCTTTGTCGGTACCACATTTCCGCTCATTACTGCCCTAATCCATGCCCTTCATGTACCCGTCCTACCCTATATATCCTTGGCCTTTAGTTGTGGTGTAATAGGGGTATTGCTCTCCCCAATGCACCTTTGCTTTGTCTTAAGTTTAGAATATTTTCATGTACCCTTTGATAAGACTCACAAAAGGCTCTATTTGCCATGTATCTCTATGATTCTGTTTATCTTTATGTGGTTTCTATTCCTAATTTTTTGATAATTTCCTTTAACTTTTCCTTTATCTCATCAAGGTCTAGGGTACGCAACTCTCTATTTTCCATAATGATCTTTCCATCTATTATAGTAGTAATTACATCACTGCCAGTTGCTGAATATACAAGATGGGAATATGGATTATACATAGGGATTAGATGAGGCCTGTTTAGATCAATGACAATTATGTCTGCCCTCTTCCCTGCCTTAAGTGTACCAATTTCATTTAAACCCAAGGCAATTGCCCCATTTATAGTGGCCATTTTTAAGACCTCCTCTGCCTTCATAATCTCTGGATCAAGATTTTTGACCTTATGAATCCTGGCAGCGGTCCCCATCTCTAAAAACATATCTAAATCATTGTTGCTGGATGGGCCATCTGTGCCTAAAGCAACAGTTATGCCACTTTCCAAGAGCTTAGGGATAGGGGCAATGCCAGAGGCCAGTTTTAGATTGCTCTCTGGATTATGCACTACATTTACTTGATGCTTTGCCAAAAGTAAAATGTCATCCTCTGTAAGTATCACACAATGTGCAGCAATAAGCCTCTTGTCTAATATACCAAGATTATGCAGATGCCTAACAGGGGTGCAGCCATATTTCCTCTTTATCTCCTTTACCTCCTCTTCTGTCTCTGAAAGGTGGATAATAAGGGGGGTAGAATACCTCTCTGCTAAATCCCTTGCCCTTTTAAACAAATCCGGTGAGCAGGTAAATAGGGCATGGGGTTCTACGGCCACACTTATTAATGGGTTTTCCTTCCATTTATTAATGAGTTCTTCTGTATATCTAAAGCCATTTTCTAAGTCCCCATAATTTGGGGAAGGGAAGTCATAAAGTACCTCACCTACAACTGCCCTTATACCCGCCCTGTTTGCTGCCTCGGCCACTTGGTCAGAAAATAGATACATATCGCAAAACGTAGTTGTGCCAGAGAGTATCATCTCTGCACAACCAAGCAGGCTTCCCCAATACACCATCTCGGCAGTCAATTTTCTTTCAGCAGGGAATATATACTCATTAAGCCACTCCATCAGTGGGAGGTCATCTGCAAGGCCACGAAATAGGGTCATAGCAATGTGGGTATGGGCATTAATAAGTCCTGGCATAATAAGGCCATGTCCATATTCTAATCTCCTTTTAGGAAGGTACCTTTCTTCTAATATGTCTTTTTTGCCTATATCAAAAATAATATTACCCTTGGTGACTATAGCGCCATCTTCAATTATACCCTGATTGGTTAAGGTAAGGATAAAGGCACCTGAGACTAAAAGATCAACCTCTTTCATGCTAATCTAGAGAAATCGCAGATATAAAGGCCTCTACCAACCTTATAACCTTTGGTTCTGTTTCTCCTGCAACAGCAATTACCTTTTCAATGGGGGCGGGTTTATAATTATCTGGCAAGTTGACATTTGTAATCACTGACAGGCCCAAGATACGTAGCCCACTATGTACCCCTACAATGACCTCTGGGATAGAGGACATCCCTACGGCATCTGCCCCTATAAGCCTCAAGAACCTAGTCTCTGCTGCAGTTTCCATACTAGGCCCTGCTACAGCTACATAGACCCCCTTGTGTACCTTGATCCCTTCCTTTAGGGCAATCTCCTCCATTAACTTGATAAAATTTCTATCATATGGTTCTACCATATCAGGGAATCTAACCCCCCAGCTATCAATATTTGGCCCCCTTAGGGGGTTGTCCCCCATAAGATTGATATGATCTGTAATAATCATGATATCCCCTGCTTCAAATAGGGGATTTAGGCCACCTGCTGCATTTGATATGATAAGGACCTCTATGCCCAATTCAGCCATCACCCTTATAGGGAAGGTAATCTCCCTCATAGAGTAGCCCTCATAGTAATGGAAACGACCCTCAAAGGCCAAAATGGGCTTTTCACCCAGATACCCTGCTATAATCCGACCTTTATGACTTGGTGCGGTAGAAATGGGGAAATGAGGTATGTCTTTATATAAGACAATACCCTCTTTTTTAATCCTCTCTGTGGCCTTGCCCAGCCCTGTACCTAAAATAATGCCTATCTTGGGGGAGATGCCTATTTTTTCTTTAATAAATTGGCTGGCCTCTTCTACCCCTTTTTTATAATTCAATATTTCTTCAATCAATTCATTGCCTAAGACTCAATAATCATTTCCTTCTCTAGGTGTTCAACCGCACTGGCCTGACTGATTTTGTAGATGTAGGCAATTTGAACCATTGTTTTTCTCAAAAGGTATTTATTTTATTACAATAACCTCTATTTAAAAT
>JAGGTC010000082.1 GCA_021163945.1 Deltaproteobacteria bacterium
TCTCATATCTATAGTAGCCAACAGCCTTTCTTACCACTGAATAGTTTTTCCTATATGGCCTTGTTCTAGTAAATGTTATCTTTTCTTGTTTACAGAATCTTAGAAGGTGAGCATTTATAAACTCACTGCCATTGTCTGAGTCTATACCTAAAAGTTTAAATGGAAGACGTTCCCTTATGCCCTTTAGTGCCTTAAATGTCCATATTTGAGCCTTATTTTTAACTGCCTCTGTCTCTGTCCAACCTGTGTATACATCGGTAACATCAAGTGTTTGGGCATAATCTCCCCTTGCATTTCCTCCATCATGGCTTACTAGGTCTATTTCCACAAATCCTGGCCTGCCTTCATCCCAATCAGCAAATGTCCTTATAGGTATTTGGTGCTTTAAGAGTGTGCCAGGTTTTGTCCTTGCCCTACCTTTTAACCTCATTTTGGCCTTTTCTTTTGAGGGAAGCCTGTCTATGGTAGAGGCACTTATCTCTAAAATCTTCTCTTTTGTCTCTTTATCCACTATAAGCTCTCTATGTCTCTCAAGTATGGGTACTATCTCCTTAAGATAAGGGGCAAGCCTCTTTCCACAGATACGGCCACAGATTATCCATATGCCTTTAAGGGCAGTGAAAACCCTATAATCATATATCCTCTTTCTTTTTCTCTTCTTTGTTATAGCCGGTGTCAACTCTACTGCCCAATTTCTTAATACATATGAGGCATAACACCTGCTGTAGTTAGTAAGCTTAGTAAACTCATCAAGTATCTTCCCTTTCTCCCTTTTCCTTGCCTTCTTATATCTTTTTGCTATTTCTTTACTAACTGCCTTTTTCTCCTTCATGGTTAACCCCATAGGCTGCCTCCTTATCTTTTTATAGAAGACAGCCAAAATTTCGTATAGATTTTTAAGTGAGGCAATGATTCAATTTCGTATAGATTTTAGATGAGGCAATTCGAAATATTGACAATTTTATTTTTTGTTATAAAATGACCAGTTGGTCACATGAAAGGGATTGAGCCTAAGAAGACATTTTTGGCACTTCCTTTAGAAAAACAAAAACGCATTATAGAGACTGCTGCAAGTGAGTTTGCTGAAAGGGGATTCAAGGGGGCAAGCCTAAACTCCATAGTAGAGAAGGTAGGCATTGCCAAAGGCTCTCTATATCAATACTTCCATGATAAACAACACCTTTTCCTCTATGTATTTGATTATGGAATAAGGCTGGCAAAGGGTGCATTAAAAGAGATAGAGTCTAAGGAGATATCTATATTTGAGCAGATTAGATATTCTATCTTTGCTGGGTTTAGATTCGTCAAAAAACACCCACTTATATACCAAATCTATCTAAAGATCCTCTTTGAGGACAAGGTCCCATTTAGAAAGAAATTGATTGGTACCTTAAGATTTTATTCCCACAAATACCTTTTACCTCTTTTAAAAAGGGCTAAGGAGAGGGGGGAAATCCGCCCTGATGTTGATTTGGAGATGGCTGCCTTTATGCTTGATGCCATGATGGAGAAAATGCTTCAGGCCTATACACTGAGTTACATAGACTCTATAGGCCTTTATAAGGCAGATGATAAAACTATCAATAGGCTTGTAGATGCCTGGATAGATATATTGAAAAAGGGATTGGCTAATGGAGGCATTGATTAAAGAGGCAGGTCTGGAAGAGATCTATCATAAAGTAAAGGCAGGTAAGCGCCTTTTAAAAGAGGATGGCATAAGGCTCTATAATGCCCCCCTACTGGCAGTAGGCTACCTTGCAAACATTGTACGTGAGAGGTTGCATGGAAAGAGGGCATACTATGTATACAATCAGCATATAAATTATAGCAATATCTGTGTAAATCTGTGTAAATTCTGTGCATTTGGCAGGCCAAAGAACGATAAGAGGGCCTTTGTCCTCTCCCTAGAAGAGATAGAGAAAAAGATAAGGGAGAGGATAAGAGAGCCCATCCATGAGGTGCACATTGTTGGGGGGCTGAATCCAGACCTACCATTTGATTACTACTTAGATATATTGCATTTAGTAAAAAAATTGAGGCCAGATGCCTGTATTAAGGCATATACTGCCGTAGAGATTGCCCATTTTTCAAAGATTACTGGAAAAAAAGTAGAGGAGGTATTAAAGGAGTTAAAGGGGGCAGGCCTTACTGCCCTACCAGGTGGGGGGGCTGAGGTATTTAGCCCCAGGGTGAGAAAATTGGTCTGTCCAAAAAAGATATCAGGGGAGAGGTGGTTAGAGATCTCAAAGATTGCCCACAGGTTGGGGATATTTACCAATGCAACGCTTCTTTATGGACATGTAGAGACAATAGAGGAGAGGATTGACCACCTTCTGGCATTGAGGGAGGCACAGGATGAGACTGGTGGCTTTATCTGCTTTATACCACTCTCTTTTCACCCCAAAAATACAAGGCTCTCAAACCTCCCTGGCCCTACCGGAATAGACGACTTAAAGACTATAGCCATCTCCCGCCTTATATTGGATAATATTCCTCACATCAAGGCATATTGGATTATGCTTACCCCAAAGCTTGCTCAAATTTCCCTAAATTTTGGGGCAGACGACCTAGATGGTACAGTAATTGAGGAAAAGATTACCCATATGGCTGGTGCAGCATCTGAGCAATCCCTTACACGGAGTCAATTAGAAGGCCTGATTAAAGAGGCAGGCTATCAACCCACTGAGAGGGATACACTTTTTAGAGCAGTAAATGCTTGACTTAAAGGACAAAATCTTATCGGGTGAGAGGATTAATAGAGAAGAGGCCATCTCCCTATTTAAATGGGATCTGCTTACTCTGGGACACCTGGCAAACTCTATAAGGCAGAGGATGCATGCAGACCCCGTAGTTACCTATATTGTAGACAGGAATATAAACTATACAAATATCTGTATATCTGGGTGTAAATTTTGTGCATTTTGGAGGAAAAAGGGGGCAAAGGACGCCTATCTCCTCTCCTTTCAGGAGCTCTCAAAGAAGATAGAAGAGACAATAGCCCTGGGTGGTATCCAAATCCTCCTTCAGGGGGGATTGCACCCAGACCTTAAGATAGAATTTTATGAGGATATGCTTTCCTATATCAAGGGTCATTACCCCATCCATATCCATGGCCTCTCTGCCCCAGAGATTGCCCATATTGCAAAAAATTCAGGGCTTAGTATTGAGGAGACAATACTGCGTTTAAAGAGTGCGGGTCTGGACTCCATACCAGGAGGTGGGGCAGAGATATTAGTAGATAAGGTAAGGAAGGAGATATCGCCAGGGAAGTGCGATACATCTACTTGGCTTAAGGTTATGGAGATTGCCCATAAGATGGGTATAAAAACCACAGCTACCATGATGTTTGGACACATTGAGACATATGCAGATAGGGTTGAGCACATGCTAAAGATTAGGGCACTACAGGATAAGACCCATGGATTTACTGCCTTTATCCCCTGGACATTTCAGCCAAGGAATACTGCCTTAAATCATATAAGGGCAGTAGGGGCGGCAGAGTACCTAAAGACCCTTGCCATCTCAAGGATTGTCCTGGACAATATCCCAAATATTCAGGCATCTTGGGTTACACAGGGGCCAAAGATTGGGCAGATATCCCTCTTTTTTGGTGCAAATGATATGGGAAGCCTAATGATAGAGGAAAATGTAGTAGCTGCAACTGGCGTTAGCTTTAGACTAAAAGAGGAGGAGATGAGGTATCTTATTGAAGATGCTGGTTTTAGGCCACAGAGAAGGAATATGAGATATGAATGGGTATAAGGTCTTTCGTGCAAAATTTATCTACCCTGTAATTAGGCCACCCATTTGTGATGGGGCAGTTGTTGTAAAGGATGGCAAAATTTTGTCCGTGGATAAATTTAGTGAGATAAAAAAGAAATTTTCGGCAAAGGTAATTGACTATGGTGAAAGGGCAATTATGCCTGCCCTCATAAATGTACATACACACTTAGAGCTTTCTTATCTAAAAAAGATCCCAAAACCACAAAAGAACTTCACACAATGGCTCTGGCAGGTGGTAAGTGAAAAGCAAAACATAGATCAAGGGAAGAAGACCCTTTTAGAAAAAGAGGCCATTGATGAAATGCTCTCTACTGGCACAGGCGTTTTAGGGGATATTAGAAATACCCCGCCCAGTTATCCCTCAGACAAAGATATCTTTATCCTTCCATTTTTAGAATTTCTTGGCTTTAGGGAGGAATTGGCCGAACAAAGATGGGGTGTGTGGAGGGATTGCATAAGGGATTTTGTTCAACCAGCACTGCATGCCCCTTATACTGTCCACCCTGATTATATGAAGAAGGTAAAGGATTTGGCAAGGGCCTATAACAAGAAGGTAAGTATTCATGTGGCTGAAAGTAGAGAGGAAGTAGAATTTCTTATAACAGCAAGAGGGCCCTTAAGGGAGATATTGATATCTCATGATGCCTGGGATGATAAATTTAGACCACCAAAAAAATCACCTGTGGCCTATTTGGACAGTTTGGGCATCCTTGATAGAGATACAATCTGTGTACATGCAATTGAGATAAATGATGAAGATATAGAAATATTGAGGAAAAGACAGATAAGTGTCTGCCTTTGTCCTCGAAGTAATTACTACTTGGGTCTAAACCAAGCACCTTGGGAGAGATTAAAGAAGGCAGGGATTATACTCTCCTTGGGTACAGATAGCCTGGCAAGCAATGAAGACCTAAATCTTTTTAGAGAAATGGCCTATCTCTTAGAAAATGCCCCCTTTTCCCCAACAGCATTGATTGAGATGGCTACCCTAAATGGGGCCATTGCCCTAGGGAAAATGAATATGGGGATGTTGGCACCTGGGGCCCTTGCAAGGATGATTGCACTGCCTGTCTATGGGGGTGATATAGCTACTTCAATAATAGAAAGTGGTTGTAAAAGGCAAATAGAGTGGGTTAGATGAGTATAAGTTTAGGTGAATTTCCATTTTTGAATTGTATACCTATCTATTATGCCTTAAAAATGAAGATAATAAAAGGGCCAGAAGTGAGATTTACAGTAGGGCCACCATCTAGACTCAATCAATTACTCAAAGAGGAAAAGATAGACATTAGCCCTATATCCTCTATAGCATATTTGGAGCTAGCAAATGATTGCTATATCTTACCCAATCTTTCTATCTCTAGTTATGGCCAAGTAAAGAGTGTAACATTTTTTAGCCATCTGCCATATCATAGATTAGACAGTGTCCCAGTACTGTTTACCTCCCAGTCTGCCACCTCTGTTGCCCTGCTTAAGCTTATTCTTAAAAGGTACTTTGGGGTAAATCCCATTTATATAAAAGGGGAGCTTAAAGACACAAAAAATGGGAATATTGTAGGTGGATTGGCCATTGGAGATGATGCCCTGCTCCTTAAGGAAAAGGGGATATACCCTTATCAGTTGGATTTGGGGGAGATTTGGTACCAACTGACAAAACTGCCATTTGTGTTTGGCATATTTGCCATAAGAGAGAAAATCTTAAATCAATCTTTTGATATTTCTAAACAAATCTGGCAATCTCTAATCTCTTCTAAAAATTGGGGATTAAATCACCTTAGACAACTGGCAAGTATGTGTGTAAATAAACTTAATTGGAGACCTAAAGATTATATCGACTATTGGTCACATCTAGATTATGATCTAGAGGAGATACACCTAAGAAGCCTACACCTGTTTTTTAAGTATCTGCAGGATGAGGGTAAAATCCAGGATATGCCCAAGATAAGGATGGCCAACTTTTAAAAATATGCCAGAAGAGACCAAAAGAGATCAGGTTATAGAGCTAAGAAAGAAGGGGCTTTCTTTTGGACAAATAAGAAAGATATTGGGGATAAAACGACCTGAGATATGTGCAATTTGCAGGGAGGCAGGGCTAAGCAATAGAGAGATCCTAAAAGAGTTAATGGAATTTAAAAGGGAATTGCAGGAAAGGTTGGCCAAGATTGAAGAAAGGCTAGGGATGATAGAGGAAAAACTAAAAAGGTAAAAAATTAAAGGTATCCCATTATTTTCTTAACCTTTTTGTTGAGTTTTATCTCAATCTCATACCTTTTTATCTCACCCCTTTTTCTCAATGCCTCATCGTAATTTTCTGGAAGTATTGAAATGGTATTAATAGAGATATTAAATGGTATATCTATTTCTGGTAATTTTACCTCCAATTCCCTCTCCTTCTGCACCTCCGACCTTTTGATAATAAAGCTTCCCATTATCTCTTCTAATATATCATTTTCTTCAATGACCTTTTTTGCCTTGTAGGCCAAATGGTGTGCCCTTGAAATTTGAGAAAGCAAGACACCTAGACAGAGGCATACAATAAAAAATGCTACTATGACCTCCATTAGGAGGAAGCCTGATGTATTGTAGACACGCCTGTTGCAGGGTTCAAAACACACTCCCACAATTTCTCTCCATATCTTAAGAATATTGTCCCACCGCTACAACTCCCATCGGGATAGAAGACAATGGCTGTTTTTTCTCCTACATTTACCTTTAAGTTCTTGCCCCTGACCTCTATTTCCTCCGGAATGTTGTGTTTTTCTCTTTCATCTGCCCAAAATGACCTGCTTTTTGGGTCTATATTAAAAAGTATCCTTTTGCCACTCTGAAGGGCTAGTCCATGGGCAATATTTAGCTCATGATGGAATGTATCTAAGAACTTTTTTATTTTATATTTTTCTAAACTAGGGTGGATCATAAATGAGGCCAACCCTATTACTAGTGCAATCAATGTGAAAGTAATGAGGACTTCAAATAGGGTAAAGCCTTTATTTCCAACTTGTGATGTCGTCACTGCTTGGCTGGCCATCTGGACCATAGGAGAAGAGGTCATAATCACCGTGCTCCCCTGGGCATTTATATTGATAATCCTTGCCCCAGGGATCCTTTGGTATAACCTTCTTTTTAAGATAAGGCCCATCCCAGTTCTCTAAACCCTCCGGCCTCTCAATGAGGGCATTCAGGCCCATCTCTGTGGTAGGATACTGGCCTACATCTAAAAAATATTCATCAAGGGCACTCCCTAATAAGTTGATTTGGGCCTCTGCTGTTTTTATCTTTGCCTTCTTAATCTTACCAAATAAACGAGGCCCTACCAAACTTGCCAAAAGTCCTATAATAACCAGGACAATGAGCAGTTCTATAAGGGTAAAACCTTTTTTATTTCTTTTTAAAAACACAGTCTATAATAAACAAAAATTTATAAAAAATCAAGGCCTTAACGTTGTCTTTTCCCAGTAAATAATGTAAAGAAATGGTAGGTTATGTTTAAAGATAGGGGCCTTACGCTGATAGAGGTTTTGGTAGCAATTAGTTTGGCCAGTGCATTATTCCTTATTTTGTCATTAAGCCTAAACCAATCCCTGCGGGCTGTGGGTAAGGGCAAGGCCAAAGGCGAGGCCATGGCTGAACTTTTAGGGGTAAAAAATATCCTATGGCATGAATTGCTCAATATATATAAAGGGAATA
>JAGGTC010000081.1 GCA_021163945.1 Deltaproteobacteria bacterium
GGAAAAATGGGCCATTTGTTGTGGCCAATTGTTCTGCTTACCCCTCTACCCTTCTTGAAAGTGAATTGTTTGGCCATGAAAAGGGGGCATTTACTGGTGCCGTCCGTGTAAAAAAAGGGCGTTTTGAATTGGCCCATAAAGGGACTATATTTTTGGATGAGATTGGTGAGATACCATCAACTACCCAGTTGCTTTTGTTGCGTGTGCTTCAAAATAGGTGCTTTGAAAGGCTAGGGGGAGAGAGGACTATAGAGGTAGATGTAAGGGTCATTGCCGCCACAAACAAGGACTTAGAAAAGGAGATAGCCGCTGGGCGGTTTAGGGAAGACCTCTATTACCGCCTAAATGTATTTCACATCCATATGCCTCCATTGAGAGAAAAAAAGGAAGACATCCCTTTGCTCTGTGATCACTTCCTAAAAAAATTTTGTAAGGAGATGGGAAAGGATATAAAGGGATTTACAGCCCAGGCCATGAAGGCATTGATAGACTACAACTGGCCCGGAAATGTAAGAGAATTAGAAAATGTCATTCAGCAGATGGTAATTTTGGCAAAGAGAGATACTATAGACAAGAAATTGCTGCCAACCCATATAGCGAATTATCTAAAGAAGGATATCTCGCTAGCAGAGTACGAAAGGGAACTTATCATAAAGGTGCTTAAGGAGTGTAATTGGAATAAACATGAAGCGGCACGCCGTCTTAAGATCAGCAGATCTACCCTTTACAGTAAAATGAAGAGGTATGGACTAGAGACTTAGGCATAATTATTGCTTTCATATAATTATATGATTGTCCTTTTTACGAAAGACAAGAAATTAGAGCAACACTTTGCCAAGGTGCTATCAAAGAAAGGATATAAATTTATCTCCTATTCCACATACGAAGAGCTTTTTGAAGGGCTAAAGAAGGGGCTAATAAAGACCCTGTTTTTACATGATAGATCTATAGACAATGATCCCTCTATCTATAAAGATATCAAACAATTATGCCCTTCCTGTCAGATAGTGCTCTTTTATGAAAAGGGCAATGGGCTTGTGCGTGATGCCATAAGGTGTGGTGTATATGCCTGCATTAAGGCACCTTATAGTGAGTGGGAGATATTGACTATATTTTATCACTTAGGCTATCATTAGCATCATGTAAATTGGGAGAGGAGATGTTGCCCCTTCTCAAAATGGAAAGAGAAGAGGTCTTTAAACCAAGGACAGTCAAAAAATGCCTAAAGGTCTTTATCATAGGGGGTGGTAAGGTCTCAAAGGCCATTTTGGAGACAATTGGCCAAGACTCATCCATTGAGGTAGTGGGATTGGCGGAGGCAGACCCAAAGGCTATAGCCCTTCCCCTTGCGAGGAGCCTTGGTATACCAATATTCTCAAATTATCGAGTAGTATTTGAATTCTTGAATGTAAACCTGATCCTTAACTTGACCGGCGATGAAAATCTTGAAGAGGAATTATATAAAAGGAAATCGCCTCAAACAGAGGTGATAGGAACATGGGGGAGCAAACTCATCTGGAATATCATTGACCTAAAAGAGAGGTCAGCAAACCTTGATCCCCTTACAGGCCTTTACAACGTGAGATTTTTTTATAAGGCCCTAGAGGCAGAGATAGAGAGGGGGATCCGTTATAATTCAAATTTTTCTATTATCTTTATGGACATAGACCACCTTAAACAGATAAACGATACACTTGGCCACCTCAAGGGGGATGAAGTGATAAAGAAGGTTGCCCATACAATAATTTCCTCATTACGCAGTGTTGATGTAGCTGCAAGGTATGGTGGGGATGAATTTGCCATTCTCTTACCAGAAACGGGCGTTGAAGAGGCTGCAAAAATCGCCAAAAGGATTCGTTCCCGCATAACCGACCTGCCACTTATAGGAAAATTGCCATCATTTACAATTAGCATTGGTATCTCTACATTTCCAAAAGATGGAAAAACGGCAAAGACGCTTATGAGCAAGGCTGATTATTGCATGTATCAGGTAAAGAAGTTGGGTGGGGATTCTATCTATTTTTAAATTGCCAGTCGTATTTTAAACACCTAAATCCCTCATAACATATACAATCAAAAATTAGGGTCGTATTTAATACAATAACCTTTTCCTCTTGACAAGGGATATCTCTTGTGTTAGTTATATTAAACAATGATTATAGGTTCTAAAATATACAACTTTAGATTATCAGAAAATGCATGTATTGCTATAAGAATTGGTTGGCATAATTATTGCTTTTTTAAAGCAAAAGCCAATTAGAGGTAGAAATGGAAAGAGACATTGTCGATTATTTATTAGACCATATGGTCAAAAGGGGAATGGATATAGACATCCTAAAAGGATTGATACGGGAGGTGGGAAATATTGCTATAAATACCTCCTATATCTCACTAAAGATAGTCAATGAGAGATTGGAATACCTTGGTTGGGGAAAGGATGTATTGGATGAAAAGGGACTTCAACTTATCCTCCTATTCCTGGAAGACAGTGGTCTTATAAAGGTTAAATGGCAGGCATTGCATTAATTTTTAAGGAGGTTTAATGAAAAACACAGTTTGTTTTGTTTTGGCAGGTGGGAGGGGAGAAAGACTCCTTCCCCTTACAAGGTCTCGGCCAAAGCCCCTTTTATCCTATGCAGGTATCTATCGTCTAATCGATTTTCCACTAAGTAATTGCCTAAACTCTGGCCTTGAAAGGATATTTGTCATTTGTCAATACCTCTGCTATCCGATTTTGGATTACCTAAATAAGTACTGGGCAAAAAGGGGCATTATCAAATACATTACCCCCCAGCAGGGCTTTGGTACTGGCTGGTATATGGGGACAGCCGATGCTGTATATCAAAGCCTTGAATTGATTAGGGAGATAAACCCCCCTCGTGTATTGATACTTGCCAGTGACCATATCTATAGGATGAATTACATGAATTTTCTTAGGGAGCACCTGGAGAAGGGGGCCGAAGTAAGCATAGGGGCAGTGGAGGTACCTACAAAGGAGGCCTATCGATTTGGTATCTTGGGGACAGACGATATGGGGTGGGTAAGGTATTTTACAGAAAAACCTAGATATGCAAAAATGGTGCTAGAGTCCAAAAAGACATGCTTGGCCTCTATGGGAATTTATATCTTCAACACCAAAGTACTCTTTGAGGCCCTTAGTTGGGATGCCCAAGACCCATATTCAAAACACGACTTTGGAGGGGATATACTGCCCTGGATAATTAGAAAACATAGGGTATATGCATATAACTTCAGCAGGAAGGATGCATATTGGATGGATGTAGGCACCATTAATGCATACTATGAGGCAAATATGGAGCTGGTAAAGGAAAAGTCCTCCTTTGCACTTTATGACCCCTCATGGCCCATATATACATACCAAAGACAATTGCCACCTGCCTATACCCTTCTATCTTCCCAGAATAGCTTTATCTCCCCAGGCTGCTGCATAAAGGGGGAGGTAAAATCCTCTATCCTGTCCCCTTCAGTCTTTATCGAAGAGGGGACAGAGGTCTCAGACTCCATCATCTTAGAGGGCGTAAAGATAGGTAAATACTGCCGTATAAGTCGGGCAATTGTAGATGAAAGGGTCAAAATAGAGAGTGGAACAGTGATTGAGGGTGCACCCATATCTGTGGTCACCAAGGAAGAACTTGAGAAAAAGGCACCTATTTCTATAGAAGAGGTAAGAAAGAAAAAAATAGCTCAGAGAGCTTAATAGTATGAACATTAAGGTAATAAACCATGGCAAAAGAGTAATTCTCAGACTGAGGGGGTATCTAGATGGCTCTTCTGCATGGGAAGTCATTAGGAAAGTAAACAGCTACCGGGATAAAGAAATTACCTTGGATTTCAGTGAAATAAGAGACATACATAGCTTTGGTTGGCATACCCTTAAATCCAGAATAAGAAAAAGAGTAATACTGCAAGGTATAGACTTTAAGATATTAAGGGAGCTATGATGTCTATCTATCATGCACTCGGCCTTCATATGCATCAGCCCCCTGACAACTTGAAGCTAATCTTTGATACACAAAATTGGGAGGCAATACAGATCATAAAGTGTTATGAAAGGGTGGCCCGTTATGCCCATGCCTATATGGATGTAGCCAGATTACATATAGGCTTTTCTGGCATCCTGTTAGAGCAGTTTATGGACCCAAAGGTAATAGACCGATATAGAAACATTGTTGATTTACCAAGGATGATTGAGGCATATAGGGCTGCAAAAAATATCGAATTCATTGGGATGGGCTATTTCCACCCCATATTTCCCCTTATCCCCATGGAGGATTGGGAGGAGCAAATAAGGCTTTGTACTGACTTAATAAATGAGGTCTTTGGCCGTAGGCCAAAGGGATTTTGGCCCCCTGAGATGGCATTTTCTATGGAGATGATCCCTATTATAAAGAAGTGTGGTTATGAATACGTAATTGTTGATGGTGTCCATGTATTTCCTGAAGGGAAAATGGATATCTATATGCCCTATATTGCCTCTTTTAATGGAGAGGAGATTTTTATTATACCTAGGGACAGGGACCTCTCCAATGCCCAGGAGAGTGGACTGGACCCATATTGGTTTAAAAATGAGGTATTACACAAGGTAACCAACTCCCCCCACCCCAATTTACCCCGCCTGGTGACAACTTGGACAGATGGGGAAAATGGCGGTTGGTTCAGAAATATGGATGAGGAGGCCGGTTTTTTTGGTCACTTTTTTTCTCCATATATGGAGGGGGTAAGAAAGGGAACAATGGGCATTGAGCCCATTAGCATCTCTGAATTCTTGGAAAAATATAGACCCAAGGAGAGGGCCGATGTAAGGACAGGGGCCTGGAATGTAGGCTCAACTAGTGGATTTGACCTTACGCTCTGGGCAGGGACCCCAGCACAAAAGATGGCCTTAGAAGAGATATATCAAGTATGTTGGCGCTATTTTGAGCTAAAAAGGGCATACCCTAAAAAGAGGGAACTTCTCCAAAGGGCAAGAAGGCTCATATTGGCCTCTGAGACTAGTTGTTATCTCTTTTGGGGGGATGCATGGCTTCCCAGGATTTATGAATGCCTAAATGAGGCCTCTAGGATACTAGATCAGATTAAACATTAGGAGGAGAGATGGAGGGGAAAAAGGATTTGGAAAAAGAAAGGGACTTGGAGGAAAAGGAGAAGGAAGAAAAATTGCCACCAGTGCTCTCCCCAATATTTATCTTTGCAGAAATTGAGGAAAAAGAAAAATGAAAAGATGAAGATAGCAATAATTTCTTGGGAGTCTTTACACTCCATCCCTGTAGGGGGTATTGCTGCAGTTGTGACAGAGCTGGCTGCTGCCCTAGAGAGAAAGGGCCATGAAGTGCATGTATTTACTAGGATGGGATATGGGCAATGTCTGTATGAGATGATAGACGGTGTGCACTATCACAGATGCCCGCATAATTATCACCCTGATTTTATTATAGAGATGGATAATATGTGTCGCTCTATTGTGCATTATTTCCTTGAGACCGAGGATTATATTGGGGGATTTGATGTTGTCCATGCACATGACTGGATTACTGCAAATGCCATGCTCTGGATAAAACAGGCAAAGGGAAAGAGGTGTGTCTTTACTATCCACTCTACAGAGTATGGGAGGTGTGGAAACAACTTTTTTGGGGGAAGGTCTGCTATCATAAGAGACAGAGAGAGGATGGGGTGCTGGGTAGCCGATAGGGTTACGGCTGTATCAGGTGCATTGAAGAGTGAGGTTATGTGGATGTATGAGGTGCCTGATTGGAAGATTGATGTAATCTATAATGGTATTAGCAACCACAATTTTAATAGAGATGTTGACCCTGGGGCTGTGAAGGCCAGATATGCTGTTGGTCCTATGGATCCTACTGTGCTATTTGTAGGCAGGCTTACTTACCAAAAGGGGCCAGACCTGCTACTACAGGCCATTCCTTATATCCTACATTATTACCCACATGCAAAATTCCTCTTTGCTGGCGATGGGGACATGAAGGGCTACTTAGAGGCAATGGCCATTCAACTTGGGGTCTCCCATGCCACTAGGTTTTTGGGATTTAAGTCTGGCCGTGAGCTTGTTGAGATATACAAATCTTCTGACATAGTCTGTGTACCCAGTAGAAACGAACCATTTGGCATTGTGATACTTGAGGCATGGAGTGCAGAAAAACCAGTGGTAGTGGTGCAGAATGGAGGCCCAAGGGAGATTGTCTGGCATGATATCAATGGGTTGACTGTTTATGCAAGTCCTCAATCTATTGCCTGGGGGATAGGTATATTATTTTCTGACTTTGACCATTTAAGGTGGATGGGAAGGAATGGGAGGTATACAGTTGAGGTGGCCTTTTCTTGGGATAGCATAGCAGAGAAGATGCTTGGGGTATACCAGTCTTAGTTAACAAATTAACTAAAAATGGATCTTTCTGGAAGATATTGGCATGGTCACAATCTTTCAGGCGCTAATCTATCTGGTGCCAATTTATGTCATATAAACATAGAAAGGGCCAATCTCTTTCAGGCAAATTTAAGCTTCTCTAATATTTCAAGTATATATGCAAGAGAGGCATTTATGAAGTCTAGTGACTTAAGAAATGTATGTGGAGAAAACATTAACCTTGAAAGGGCCAACTTGGAGTATGCTGACTTAAGGGGGGCAAAAATAACCAATTCTTTCATATATGGAGCAAATCTTTCCCATGCAAATCTTGAGGGTGGAGATTTTAGCAGGTCAAGCTTTGAGAAGGCGGATTTATCTTATGCCAATTTGAGATTTGCCTGCTTTAGGGGGGCTAACTTGAGATATGCAAATCTAGAAGGAGCCATTATTGATAATACTGATTTAGACGATGCCTGCATTGATAAGGCAAACATTGCGCAGGCCATTATTGGTAGGGTTTGGTTTAGAGGAAGACTGCTTTCACGCAATGAGTTGGTTAGATGCCATATTCTGCTAAGGGGTAAAGATCTAGGTGGCGCATTCCTTAAAGGTCTAGATTTAAAATATGCTGAACTAGAAGATGTAAACCTAGGAGGGGCCAATCTTGAAGGAGCCAATTTAGAGGGGTGCAATTTAAAGGATGCATACCTGGCAAATGCCAATCTAAAAAGGGCCATTCTAAAAGATGCTATTTTGGATTATGCACTTCTGGCAGGTGCAGACTTATCAGAGATTACCCAATTTAAAGGGGCAAGCCTAAAAGGCGCTGACTGGTGGCGTGCAGGCAGGCCCCCTGAAGGGGTCATAGGAGAGTACTATAGTAGTCCAATAACCTACTGA
>JAGGTC010000227.1 GCA_021163945.1 Deltaproteobacteria bacterium
AGGTAGTTGAGGCAGTGAAAAGAAAAAGGATTTATTTTATTGATTCTGAGAAGGTCTGCAACCCTACCCCCCTAAATTTTGTTAAGGCACTAAAGGAGATAGTAGATCTCCTATATACTAAATAGCCTCCTTTGATATCCCTGCTTGATAAAGGGTAAGGCACGCCTAAGATTTACTCCCATCTTTTTGAGGTCATCTATTCTTATTCCATTCTTTCTATTTTCTATTATCTTCCTTGCCGTTTTTGGTCCTATCCCGGGAACACGTAAAAGTGTCTTATAATCTGCACTTTTTATATCTACTGGAAAGATATGTGGTTGTTTTAGGGCTATAGTCAACTTTGGGTCTCTTTCCTTAGGGAGATAGCCCCTTTCATCAAAGGCAAGTGCCAACTCCTCATCTAAGAATCCATAACGAAACAGGAAATCTAATTGATAAAGCCTATTTTGGCGCCAAATTGGTGTAGGGGGATGCCCCTCTAATGGGGTGCCTTTAAGGGGACGAAGGGCCTCAAAATAGATGCGTGTTAGTTTTATTTCCCTATAGAGCCTTTTCATAAGCTCAAATATATCCCTATCTGTCTCACCCGATGCCCCTACTACAAACTGTGTAGTCTGCCCCCCAGCGACAAGCCCCTTTTCCCTATATTTCTTTATCTCTATTGTTGATTGCATGATCTTATAAAAGTCCTTTTTTGAACTGATCCTAGAGAGGTGTCTTTGCGAAGGTGCCTCAAAGTTTATAGATACCCTACTGGCAAGCTCACAGGCAGGACGGACATACTCAAGTCTTGAGCCAGGTAGTACCTTTAAGTGGATGTAGCCATTAAATTTATACTTTTTTCTCAAGATCTCTGCTGTTTTGAGGATATCTTCCATGGCCAGGGATGGGTCTATCCCGTTTCCAGAGCTCAAAAAGAGACCCTTGACCAATCCCCTTTCGTAGAGGTCCATAAATAGCCTAGAGAGCTCCAAAGGTTTGAAGGAGGCACGAATAACCTTATTTTCAGCCCTGTTTATGCAATAGGCACAGTCATTGCAGCATACATTTGTCATAAGTACCTTAAGAAGTGGGATGTAGCCCCCTGGTGTCGCTGCAAGGTATATAAAGCTATTTAACTTAGATACAAAGGAGCACGCATCCTGTGCTGCCCCCATCCCCAATATTTTTAGTTTCTTCTCCATGGTTTATTTTTTATAACCTACTGGCATAATTAATATGGGGTTATTGTGGCTATCCTTTTTATTTTAAGATCCATCTTTCTATATCTTCCCTATCCCACGGCCCTCCGTGGGCTGCATAGAATTTGTTGATCCCAAGAGAAAGGAGCATTTTAATGCTTTCAAGGGCAAGTCCCTTTTCTTGGGCAAAGAGGGGTAGGTTTGGTCGCCACCTAAAGATTGGATGAGGGGCCAAAAGGTCTCCTATTATGGCCTCGCCATCTGATAGGATCACTGAGATAGAACCCTCTGTGTGTCCTGGGGTAGGAAGAATGTAGGCATTGATACCAAACTGGCTTAAATCTAGTCTATCCTCAATCAGGATTTCACATGGAATAGCCAATCTCTTTTTTGCCCAACCTTTAAAGACGCCAATAAGAACCTTTCCAAAAAGGCCCAAAGGGATAATAGGGGCATTTTCCCCTCTCTCTAAATAAAAGGCATCGGCCCTGTGAACAACCAAAGGGGCACTTAGTGCCTGCCTTAAGGTAGGTGCCCCCCCAAAGTGATCAAAGTGGGCATGGGTTAAAATAATAAGGCTTACCTCCTCCCTTTTTATATTATGTCTTAAAAGGGCATTTAAGACCCTCCTTCCAGCACCTGGTGGGCCTGTGTCTACAATTACTGCCTTTTTGCCTTTTATAAAAAACACATTCACCCACCCCAAAGAGACCCTAATTAATCTTTGATCCTTAGCCAATTGCCCCTCCAAATCAAAATATAACACAAGTTTCTCTTTTTAAAAATACATTACTCCAAAATTTGCTCCTTACCCTTGTCAAAATCTAGTGACTCGATTAAAATCGGCCTGCAGGCAATATAAAAGTGAGAATAAAGACATCAATGATTAAAATTGTATGGCTTTGGTTGCCAGTAATAATATACTGCATTTTTATCTTTTATCTGTCATCTTTACCCAGATTGCCTATGGAGGTTCCCTCTTTCCCCTTTTCTGATAAAATTCTGCACGGGATAGAATATGCAATCCTTGGCCTTTTGCTTACTAGACCCATTTTTATTCTCAGGCCTGGTCTTTCCCCCTCTGCCCTGATCCTTATAACTGTAAGCATTGCTACAATCTATGGGGTCTCTGATGAAATTCACCAGGCATTTGTCCCTGGGAGGATGCCAGACTTTTGGGATGTAATGGCTGATTTCTTTGGAAGTTATATAGGCACTTTTAGTTATCTCAGGATATTTGGTAGCTTAGCAAGATGATTTTCTTTACATCTTCCACTTATTATTTATAATGAAATATGTTAGTAGAGAGGCTTACTGCCGAGGAAAATAGGGCATTAATGGAGCTAAAAGATGTTCTAAAGGGGCTATTAGGTGATCGCCTCCAGGTATTTGTCCTTTATGGATCAAAGGCAAGGGGTGATTGGGACTCAAAATCTGATATTGACGTAGCCATTGTTGTCAAGGGATTGACAGGAAGGCTTAAACGTCAGATCCTAGATAAAGTTGCTGAGGTAGAGTTTAAACACCTTATTCCTATATCTACCCTTGTGCTCTCAGAAAGGGATTTTAATTACCTTAAAGAAAGGGAAAGAAGAATTGCCTTGGACATCGAGAAAGAAGGTATACCCTTGTGAGAGAGGATAATAAGAAAAGGAACATCCGTGAAGAGATACAAAAGGCAAATAAGACATTAGAGGCTGCAAATCTCTTATTTGACAATGGTTTTGTAAGCGATGCCATTTCAAAGCTATATTATTTCCTTTTATACTGTATTAGGGCATTGCTCCTGACAAGGGGGCTTGAACCTAGAAGCCATGAAGGGGCCCTTCGCCTTTTTGGTCTTTACTTCGTGAAGGAAGGCATTTTTGAGGCAAAGTCTTCTCACACCTTTTCAAAATTAATGAAATATAGAGAAGAGGCAGATTATAATCCCTCATATACATTTACTGAGGAAGATTTTGTAGAATTTAAAAAGGAGACAAATGAATTAGCTGATAAAATAAAGGCCTACTTAAAACAAAAAGGGTATCTTTAAGATAAAATAGATTTTCCCTTGTTTTTGTAAGCCTGTCGTATAATGTGAATGCTGCATCTATCTGTTCAATCTTTGAATGTTGAATATCCAGCCATGTCAGGTTTAAGTTTGGGATTGTAGATTGTGATGTAAAAAATTATAATGAGCCTAAATATGTCTAAAAGGACATTAAAAAAAATAAGGAATATTGGGATCATTGCCCATATTGATGCTGGGAAGACAACTATTACCGAACGCATCCTTTATTATACAGGCAAGTCCCATAAAATAGGCGAGGTCCATGATGGTGAGGCCATAATGGACTGGATGCCAGAGGAGAAGGAAAGGGGCATCACCATAACATCTGCAGTAACTACCTTTTATTGGAAGGACTGTGAAATTCACCTTATTGATACACCAGGGCATGTGGATTTTACTATTGAGGTAGAGAGGTCGCTTAGGGTACTGGATGGGGCAATTGGCGTATTCTGTGCAGTGGGTGGGGTGGAACCCCAATCAGAGACTGTTTGGCATCAGGCAGACAAATACAGGGTCCCAAAGATTGCCTTTATAAACAAGATGGATCGTCTAGGCGCAGACTTCTTTGGGACAGTTAGGCAAATGGTAGAGAAATTGGGGGCAAATCCACTAATCTTACAGCTTCCCTTGGGTGAGGAAAATGGATTTAAGGGCGTGATTGACCTATTGAAGATGAAGGCCATAGTCTGGAATGAACAAGATCTTGGAGCTACATATAAATTTGTAGAAATACCTGAAGAATATAAGGAAAAGGGGAAAAAATACCGTGAAAGGTTGATAGAAAAGATAGCTGAGATAGATGAGGAGGTAATGGGCCTTTACCTAGATGAAAGGCCTATACCAGAGGCCACCTTAAAATCGGTTATCAGAAGATGCACTATAGACTTAGAGGTAGTCCCTGTACTCTGTGGGGCAGCCTTAAAAAATAAAGGCATACAACCACTTTTAGATGCAATCGTAGACTATCTACCCTCCCCCCTAGACCTACCGCCCATAGAGGGGATTGAACCAAAGACAGATGAGATAATGAGATATCCACCCAGTGAAAGGGCCCCATTCTGTGGGCTTGTGTTTAAGATCATGATGGACCAAGGCAGAAAATTGACATTTGTAAGGGCATATTCTGGTAGCCTAAAGGCAGGTGAAACTGTCTACAATCCAAGGAAGGATGTAAAGGAGCGTATAGCTAGGATATTTAGGATGCATGCCAACAGGAGGGAGCGTGTGGCAGAGATAAAGGCTGGAGATATAATGGCAGTAGCAGGCCTAAAGTCTGTTACTACAGGGGACACCCTCTGCCAGCCTGAACACCCCATTATCTTAGAGCCCATCGAATTTTATCGCCCTGTAATCTCTATAGCTATAGAGCCAAAGACAAAGGAGGATGAAGAGAAGGTAGGCATTGGCCTAAGTAAGCTTTCAGAGGAAGATCCCACCTTTCAGATAAAGGAAGATAAAGATACTGGGCAGACCCTCATCTCTGGGATGGGTGAATTGCACCTTCAGGTATTAATCAACCGCTTAGAGAGGGAGTTCCATGCAAGGGTAAATGTGGGAAAACCACAGGTAGTTTATCGGGAGACCATCTGCAAAGAGGCTGAGGCAGAGAAGGTCTTTGAGAAGGTATTGGGGACAACACCACACTTTGGCCATGTAAGATTAAAGGTCTTGCCTCTGCCTAGGGAAAGTGGAATAAAGTTCTTAAGGAAGATAAGCCCTGAGCAGATTCCAGAGATATTTTGGCCTGCCATTGAAGAGGCTATAAGAAATACAATAAATCAAGGTGTGGTTTTGGGCTATCCAATGGTTGATATGCAGATAGAGCTTATAGGTGGAGGCTTTAAAGAGCACTCCTCAGAGCTTGGATATAGTATTGCCGCTAATCAGGCCATAAAGGAGGCAATAAACAGTGCATCTCCCATCCTTTTAGAACCTATTATGAAACTAGAGGTAATTGTACCCGAGGTCTTTATGGGGGAGGTAATTTCTGATATCAATGCAAGGAAGGGAAAGATTGAGGCCATAAATAGGGGAAAAGGTGTAAATATAATAAGTGCCACTGTTCCCTTATCACACATGTTTGGTTACTCTACAGACCTTCGCTCTATGACCCAAGGAAGGGGATCATTTACTATGCAATTTTTGAGATTTGATAAAATCAGTTAGGAGGTCTTTATGAAATATGAGGCAGTCATTGGCCTTGAGGTACACGCACAGCTTCTGACAGATAGTAAGATATTTTGTAGCTGCTCTACAAAATTTGGCGCCCCACCAAACACACACGTCTGCCCCATCTGTATGGGCATGCCAGGGGTACTCCCTGTCCTAAATAAAAAGGTATTGGAATATGCATTAAAGATGGCCCTAGCCACCCACTGCAAAATTGCCCCTTATAGTGTATTTGCAAGGAAAAACTATTTTTATCCAGACCTGCCCAAGGGCTATCAAATATCCCAATATGAATTGCCCCTGGCAGAGGATGGCTATATAGAGATTGAAGTGGATGGAAAAAAGAAGAGGATTGGCATTACCCGCATACACATGGAGGAGGATGCAGGCAAACTTATCCACGACCCTTATCGTCCACTAAGTTATGTGGACTTTAATCGCACAGGGGTACCACTTATTGAGATTGTAAGCAAACCCGATATACGCACCCCAGAAGAGGCCGTGGCCTATTTAAAAATGCTAAGGTCAATCTTGAGGTATCTAGAGATCTGTGATGGGAATATGGAGGAGGGGAGCCTCCGCTGCGATGCCAATATCTCGTTAAGGCCCTTAGGCAGCAGTGAATTCGGTGTAAAGACCGAACTGAAAAACATGAATTCATTTAGGCATGTAGAGAGGGCCCTCTCTTATGAGATTGAAAGACAGAAATCAATTTTGGAGTCTGGTGGGAGGATAGTCCAAGAGACAAGGCTATGGGATGAGACCAAGGGCATTACCCGTTCTATGAGGGGAAAGGAAGAGGCCCACGATTATCGTTATTTTCCAGACCCAGACCTGGTGCCAATAGTAATTGATAAGGATTGGATAGAAGAGATCAAAAGGGGTCTACCAGAACTTCCTTCAGAAAAGAAGAGGCGTTTTATAAGTCAATATAACCTTCCTCCCTATGATGCCGAGGTACTTACCTCCTCTAAATCACTCTCTGAATATTTTGAGGAGACCTTAAAAGAATACAATAGGCCAAAGGTTGTAAGCAATTGGATTATGAGTGAACTCTTGCGGCAGCTCAATAAAGACAAAAAGGAGGTTACAGAGTGCCTTATTAGGCCAAAGGACTTAGCAGGGCTTCTAAAGATGATAGAAGAGGGTACAATCTCTGGAAAGATTGCAAAGTCTGTATTTGAAGAGATGTATATGACAGGCAAAACGGCAAAGGAGATTGTAAAGGAAAAGGGGCTTGTCCAGATTACAGATGAGACCGCCCTAAGGGGGATGGCAAAGGGGATATTGGATAGGTATCCAAATCAAGTAAAGGAGTATAAGGGGGGAAAGAAAAAACTACTAGGTTTCTTTATTGGGCAAATAATGAAAGAGACAAAGGGGAAGGCAAACCCACAGCTTGTAAATAAGATTTTTAAAGAATTGTTAGATGAAGAATAACTCAAAATAAACAATTTTTAAGCCGTAAGCCACAGACTGAAGTTTAATCCAACTTATCCTCCTGCAGGGAGATCAAAAAAAATGCTTATTTTTGTTAGTGATTTGCATTTTGTAGATGGGACTGCGGGTGAGCACAATGTACCTGCAAGTGGTTTTAGGCTATTTTTTGAAAGTATTGCAGCAAAGTGTGATTGGTTAAAGAGAAGGGGCAAAAAAGTAGAAGAGATAAAAATTGTATTTTTGGGGGATATCTTTGATTTGTTAAGGACAGAGATGTGGTTTGAATATCCTGAAAATGAAAGACCATGGGGCAATGATGAAACAAAGATTGAAGCACATGCCAATACCATCTTTGACGCCATTATCAAAAAGAATCAAGCTACATTTGATTTATTAAGTAGCAATTTAAAAGATGAATTTA
>JAGGTC010000172.1 GCA_021163945.1 Deltaproteobacteria bacterium
TGGAATATCTGGATGAAGAATACAAAGTGAGGGTAAGAAGGTTCTGCACGAATCTGGTAGATGTATGGATAAGTGAGTTTTTGAAAGGGTGAAGTGATGAAGAGAAAGAGAATGAAAATGAAGATGCGGAAAGAGTAACGTTTACAATTTTTTTAAAGAACGAAGTGAAATATGTGATTGAGAGGAGTGGATTGATGAGATGATGGGGTTGTTTGGAAAGAAGAAGATAAAAGGGAAAACGGCAGAAGAGTGGTTTGAGTTAGGATTAAAAGAGAAAGACCCGAAGAAGAAAATAGAGTATTATTCAAAATGCTTGGAATTAGACCTGAAGAATGCAGTTGCATGGAACAACAAAGGATTTGCCCTTGATGAGTTAGGGAGATACGAGGAAGCGATAAGATGTTATGATACAGCACTTGGGATAAATCCAGAAGATGCTATTGCGTGGGATAACAAAATAATTGCAGAGGAAAAATTGTTGAAAATAGAAAAAATGAGGAGAAAAGTAGAACAATGGAAGAGGGAAGGTTATAAAGTGGACGATTTGGAGGAGATGTTGAAATGAACAAAGCGAAGATTTATCCCTGGATTTTCGCAGTTGTTTTTGTTTTAATTATAGTTATTCTCAGTGGAGTTGCAAGTGCTGAAGAGGGGAATGAGATGCTTTGGAGCCATGAACTTGATGGTGATGTCACGTATGTCTCAATATCACCAAATGGAAATTATATAGCAGCTATGACTAAGAGGTATACCGGCTACATCTACCTGTTTGACAATGAAGGAAAAATGTTGTGGAGTTATTATTACTGTAGGGATATTGAAAGTCCATATGGAGTTGCAGTATCACCAGACGGTTACGTAGCTGCCGTGGTTGCTCATTCCAGCTCTAATTGGGACTATGTTAGTTCTTATATTTATTTTTTTTGACAGAGATGGAAAATTATTGCAGAAGATAACAAAGATGAGACAAGAAAGATGGTTGAATATTTTGGTATCTCCAGACGGAAGATACGTTGTTACTGGTGATGCAGCTCATATTTTCTGCTATAATAAAAATGGAGGAGAAATATGGCATTACAACGGCCCTAAAGCGGGTTATGCCCCGGGTGGTATATATGAAAAGATAGCAATATCCGCAGATGGAAATTATGTGAAAGTAGATACCAGTTATTTTTACATTAATAATGGAACGTATTTTCATAGTGAACCTAAACATTGTAAGTGGATTTATGAGGAGACAATATCGTTAGACAATGTTTATGAGATTAAGAGAGATGAAAAGAAAATCTCTCTCTTTGCAAACACAAGTGCAATTTCAAATTTAATCTCACATACAAAATCAGAGATAGAGAAGGAAAAATCTAAAGGATTTATAGTTACGGAAAGTGAGAATTTATTATCTCAAGCTGAAAATGCTTTTAGCTCTAAAAATTATGTTAAAGCAAAAGAATTGGCAGATAAATCATATTCCTTAGCAACAGACATAGACCAAGATGGCGTTTCAAACGAAGAAGATTTCGCTCCAACGATTAAAAACATTTACATCTACGCTGGAACTCCTTTCACTTTGCTCGTGTTAGCAGCTTTAACAAAAGTTTCTCTGGATGTAAGGAAAAGAGGAAAGATAAAAAGACTTGAAAAACAAAAGATAAGAAGAGAAGAAGAAAGGAGAAGATTGGAAAAAGAGAGGAGGATAAGCGAACTCAAGGCTAAATACGAGCAGTATAAGCGAGAGGGTTACAAACCGGATGAGGATTTGGAGGAGATGTTGAGATGAACAAAACAAAGATTTATCTCTGGATTTTGGCGTTAGGTTTTGTTTTAATCATTGTTCTCAGCGGAGTTGCAAGTGCTGAAGAGTATGAGAGATTATGGCGTCGTGATGTTGACCTTTTCAATCTCCATGATGCTACAATATCCCCAGATGGAAATCACATAGCTGTTGTAGGGGGGGCGCGTGGTGTAGATTGTATGGATCTTATCCTTCTTAATAAAAAGGGGGAGTTGCTATGGCAAGAGCATACTAAGATACCTTACTATGGCCTTCCTAAATCACAAGTTTCAATATCTTCAAACGGAAATTACATAGTCGTTAGAAGTCATGGGGAAGCCTCTTATTTCAATATAGAGGGAGAAGAACTATCTAGTGCTCCGAATTGCAATTGGTATAATAAAAAGACATCGCTAAATAGTGAGTATAAGGTTGAACCTGATGGGTTTATGGTAGATGTTATTTTCTATGCAAAATCCAGTGTAATTGCATCAGACAAAATTTCAGATGCAAAATCAACAATTTCCCAGATAAAATCAAAGGGAGTTGTGGTCACTGAAGCAGAAGAACAATTATCTGAGGCTGAACAAGCATTTGATACAAAAGATTATAAGAAGGCAAAGGAATTCGCTCAGAGAGCTATTGAGCTCACAGCTAAATTGGAGATGGATGCCAAGGCTGCGGAAGAATCTATTGGAACAGCTAAATCTATTATTTCAGACGCAAAGTCCAAAGGTTTCAAGCTATCAGATGCCGAGAATTTCCTATCCCAAGCCGAAAATGCTTTAAACTCAGGCGATTATACAAATGCGAAGTCATTAGCGGAGCAGGCAAAAGAAAAAGCAGAAGAAATTAGCAAATTGGCGACTCCAGCAAAAGATGCCATTGACGATGCCAAATCTGCTATACCTGCGGAGAGATCCAAAGGCTTTTACTCAACAGAAGCAGATTCTCTACTCTCTCAAGCTGAAGAAGCATTTAAACAGGGAAAGTATAAAAAAGCAAAATTATTAGCTGAGAATGCGACAGCTCTTGCTTTAGACATAGACCAAGATGGCGTTTCAAACGAAGAAGATTTTGCTCCAACGATTAAAAACATTTACATCTACGCTGGAACTCCTTTCGCTTTGCTCGTATTAGCAGCTTTAACAAAAGTTTCTCTGGATGTAAGGAAAAGAGGAAAGATAAAAAGACTTGAAAAACAAAAGATAAGGAGAGAGGAAGAAAGGAGAAGATTAGAATACAAAAGGAGGATAAAAGAACTCAAGGCTAAATACGAGCAGTATAAGCGAGAGGGTTATACACCTGATAAAGATTTGGAGGAGATGTTGAAATGAACAAGGCAAAGATTTATCCCTGGATTTTTGCAGTGGTTTTTGGGGTTGTTGGAATAATTGCATGCATGAAAGTTGGACAGATTTATGATGGCTTAAGTATCGAAGCTTCATGGAGATTTGGGGATAAATCTGTTATGGCGACTAATGACGTAGCTACCATTTTTGATATTTTAGGCCTTTTATCTTCTTACATTATGTTTTTCTCTATCACCATGCTATTCATGAAAGCTTTCGACTTTGACATCGCATCTAGTATCTTAGGGAGTTTTATCGTAGGTTTAATTTTTGGACCGATGTTTTTTGCTATTATCATACATCTTTTTTGTAAGAATTCGATTAATGTTGCAGGGGCATCTTTTGGTTTATTCATAGGGGTTATAACTGGACTGATTATTGGAATTGGTGCAAGAAGTATTCTGAAACTTTTAAATAGCATAATAATCTGCAGCATTCTTGGAATAATTATCGGACAGATTTTTTGTAGTAATGGTTTAATCGTTTGTTCGCCTCTCCTTCTAGCCTTTGCATCTGTAGGTTACGCAATTGGAAATCCAATAACTGAGAAAGCAGAACAAAGAGCAGAAATAAAAAGAAGAGAAGAACTTGAAAGAGAAAGGATAAGAAGAGAAGAAGAAAGAAGAAGATTAGAATATGAGCAAAAAATAAGAGAATATAAATCAAAAGTAGAACAATGGGAGAGAGAAGGGTATGATGTTTCCAGGTTAAAGAAGAGGTGGTTCAAATGAGGGACTTATCCCAAATAGAACGTGAATTCATGGAATACGAAAGAAAAATCCAGCGATTAAAACAGCTTGAGAGAGAACTGATTTCTTTAGACACAAAAGGCTTCGAGAACGAAGTTCTTGCAATAAAGTCAAAAATAAAAGACCCTGATAGTGTAAATCAGGTAGAAAGAAAAATCTCAGAACTAAAGCAGAAGATAGAAGCAAGAGAGCGTAGAAGGAAAGAAGCTGTAAGGGTTATTGACGATGCAAAATCCGCCATACAAAAAGCGAAAGGCTTAAATTTACCCATTAAAGATGCAGAAAGACTGTTGAACGAAGCAAAATCTTTGCTCGCCAGAGGTAATTATGCCACTGCAATTGAACGCGCTAATAGGAGTAAACGTACTGCAGAAGCAGAAATGGATAAGAGGTTCAAACACCTGCGTGAAGAGGCGTTAAACGCAATCGGTAGCGCTCAATCAACATTACAAAACGCGAAGAAACTCAGCATAAATACAAAGAATGAAGAGGAGAAGTTGAATAACGCAAAACTTAAACTTGATGAAAAGGATTTCTCAAATGCAGCGAAACTTGCGAATGAATGTAGAGATAGCTTAAACTTGAAAATAAGAGACTATAAACAAGCAGCAGAAAGAAGTGCAAAACAATTCCTTGAGTTCGCATATTCTAAGATAAAGGAAGCAGAGGAACTCGGAATAGCTGTGTCAGATGCTAAGGATTTACATAAAAAGGCAATATTGGAATTTGACAATAGAGAATACGAAAAAGCGATAGAATACGCAGAAAAGTGCAAGAAAGCAGCGGAAGATGAAATAAGAAAATATAACCATGCGAAGGAGCAGATAGAAGCATCAAAAGACATTGTAAAGAGCATTAAAAAACTGATTTCTATTCCAAAAGCAGAAGAGCTGATAGAAAAAGCAGAATCCGCACTGAAAGTTGGCAATTACAATAGCGCTGTGAAATTTGCAAAAGAAGCTGAAGGAGAAGCTCTGAGAGTGAAGAAAGATTATGAAAACTACAAAGAAACATCCGAATTCATTTCTTCAATTGAATCTGAAATAGATGAAATCAGAAGCTCAGGTGTTAAAATAACAAAATCCAATGAGCTAATAGAACATGCAAAATCTGAACTGAACAGGAACAATTTTGAAATAGCGAAGGAATTAGCAAATAAGGCTAAAAAAATAGCAACTGAGAGAAAGTCAGAATACGAATCTGCATTTAAATCAATCTCTGAAGCAGAAAGAATTCTGAATGAAACAAAAAATAAAGGCGTGGCAATTCCAACAGTTTTACTAACAAAATCAAAACAAGCGTTTGATGATGGAGATTACGAAGAATCGATAAGATTAGCGGAAGAATTGAAGAACCTCGTAAATAATACGGAGATAAAATACGAAGAGGCAAGAGACTGGATGAAGAAAGCAGAACTTGCAATAGAAAATGCAAAGGAGTTTGGTTGTTGCGATATTTCCGAAGCTGAAGAACTATTAAACAAAGCGAGAAAGAGATTTGAGGAGGGGAATTACGCTCAAGCTATTTCTGATGCCCGTAAGAGTGAAGAAATCGCAAGGGAAATAAAAGAAGAATCAAAGCCAGAAATAGAAGTGGTCTTACCCGAAAAGACATTTAAGCCCAATTACTGGAAGACAGTGAATTTAATCGTGAGGAACAAAGGTAACGCGCATGCAAAAGCAGTAAAAGTAGAATTCTCAAAAGAGGTTGAGGTAAAGGGTTTGAAGGAATTAAACGTTAATTCTGGAGAGGAAGAGAAATTAAGCATCATATTGAAGCCAAATGAACTGGGTGATGTCCCTTTAGAGATAAAGACAACTTATAAAGACGCTGATGGTAAAGAATACAGTGCAGAGAATCTCTTCATGCTGAATGTTACTGAAAAGCCAGCGGAGGAGAAAAAGGAAGAAGAGCGAAGGAGAGAAAGGAAAGCACATGCTTTCTTCCCTGCCGAACTTGAGGCTTTTTACCGCGATATAGAATACATAGGCGAAGGCGGATTTGCGAGGATATTCAAAGCTGTTCGTATTAAGGATGGCAAGGAAGTGGCAGTGAAAATACCGATAAGTTTAGACCCGGAGACAGGCAAAGCGTTCACAAAAGAAATATCCAACTGGAATTTGCTCGGGCATGAGAACATCGTCGAGCTATATGATGTGAACATACTTCCGATACCATATCTTGAGATGGAGCTCTGTGACAATAGCCTGGAGGAAGTGCCCAAACCGATGGAAGTGGAAGAAGCAGCTTCGATAATTTTTGACCTCGCTAAGGGTTTGAAGCACGCACACGGCAAAGGAATAATCCACCGCGACCTGAAACCCCCAAACATACTTTTCAAGCACGGAAAAGTTAAGATTTCTGATTGGGGTCTGAGTAAATTGAAAGCGGGCAGTAAAAGCTCCTCCATTACCGCTTTCTCGCCACTATATGCAGCACCGGAGCATCTCTCTAAGTCAAAATTTGGGAAGACAGACGAAAGAACCGATATTTATCAGCTCGGTATCGTATTTTATGAGCTTGTGACAGGTAAGTTGCCATTTGAAGGCGAGGATGTTGCCGGGATTTCTTTTTCGATAATAAGCGAACAGCCAGTTCTACCGTCTGAAATCAACCCGAAATCGAGAGAAATTGAGCATATAATCATGAAATGCATAGCAAAACGTAAAGAGGAGCGGTATCAAAGCGTGGATGAACTTATTGAGGACCTGGCTGTTTATCTGAAGGAAGAATATAAAAAATCGCGAGACTTCAGGAAATCCGCTTTCTTCCTCTATGAACTGCTTTTACAGAGTGTAGAGCGTGGAGATACCGTGGAGGCTGTTGGATGGGCAACTGAAGGATTGCTCAATTATCCAAAGAGGAAGTATTCGGAGAAGGAAGTGCAGATGCTTAAAAACGCAGTCAAAGTGCTTATGGACATCAAGAGAAATTACTGTAGCGAAAGTGCAAAAGTAGAGGATGTGAACAGGAAATACGATGAATTGAAGGATAATCTGTTTGGAGATTTTGTAGAGGAGATAGAGAGGGATAAAGACCTGGGGATGGTCATAAGAGAGATGAATGCGGAGTTGAGAGAGGATGAGAGATTGGAGGATAAGCATGTGAAAAATCTTGAATATTTCTGTGTTAAGTTTGTAAAGAGGTGGATAGCGAGGTTCTTGAGGTAATGAAATGCGCATGGAGGAGATACGGAAGATGCTGTATGAAAAGAGCTCCAATTT
>JAGGTC010000041.1 GCA_021163945.1 Deltaproteobacteria bacterium
TGCGACCAGGCTGGCAATCATTCGTAGGCAATTTTAAAGCACATGTTGCATAGGGCAGTTGATTAGGATTTGATAGATGAAGACGTCCTAAGAAGGGTCATAAATCAATCAGCATGACATTGCGTTATAGCCATTTAGCACCATCCCACAAGCAAAAGGCCATTGAGGCATTAGATGGTACATTACAATGCAATTATATTAGGCATCGATCCATACCACCAGGTCATAAATAAAGAAAACCATCAGGGTATTAAATAGTGCATTACATTACAATTACATTACAATCCGCCAAGAAATCAAAAATGAAATCTTCGAAAACATTGATTATTTCTAGTGCCCCCGAGACGATTCGAACGTCCGACCTAGGGATTAGGAATCCCTCGCTCTATCCTACTGAGCTACGGGGGCTGTATGTTATTTAACACCTTTAAGAGATTTTTTCAAGACAAATTGAATTTTTTGTTGCATCTTAGCCCCTTTCCCTATATTATTTAAAAAAATGCCTTTCCTTACTGCATTTATCCTCATTGGTATAGCTGCAACCCTTGGTCAGGTTATGTTTTTAAGGGAACTTGTAGTACTTTTTTGTGGAAATGAGCTTACAATAGGGATTGTTCTTGCCAGCTGGCTCCTATGGACAGGCCTTGGGGGGCTTATGGCAAAGAGGATTAGGGGAAATGCCCTTGTCTATTTTTCTTTATCTATTTCTATTTTGGCCATAAGTCTACCATCTTGCATCTTTCTAAGCAGGGTGGCCAAGGCGTATCTCCACATAGGTGAGATCCCATCATTGATTAAGACAGTCTCTTTAAGCTTCCTCCTCTTAATACCTTATTGCGTCCCAATAGGGGCAGCATTTACAACTGGTTGTAGTTTTTTTAAGGATTTTTTAAAAAAGGAGAAAAAGGTTATTACCTATGTCTATTTGGGGGAGGCCATCGGGGCTAGCCTTGGCGGGCTCCTCTTCTATCTCTTTTTATTGCCAAGACTCCAGTGCCTCCAAGTGGCACTCCTTCTCTCCCTCCTTATGATCTGTTTTACAATGTTTTTGACAAACTATATAAAAGGTTGCCTATCCCTTAGGCTGCTAAATATGTTTCTCCTATTTATATTCTTAATAGCCAATCTTGGCTGGAAGAGATTGGAGCTAAAGAGTCGGGGCCTTGAGTGGAGGCCATATGATGTTATTGCCTCAAAGGATACAATCTATGGACACCTTACATTTATAAGGCACTTAGACCAGATAAGCCTTTATGAAAGTGGTCTTTTTGGCTTTAGCTATCCAAATGTGGCCGTGGCTGAGCACTCTGTCCACTTTGCCCTCTTAGAGCACAGGTCCCCAAGGTCTGTACTCCTTATAGGAGGTGGGCTCTCAGGCAGCCTAAATGAGATACTAAAACACCCCTCTATTAAGCGGGTGGATTATGTAGAGCTTGACCCAGAGCTTATAAGGCTAGGCATCAAGCTTTTGCCAAAGGAGGCAGTCTTGGCTTTAAACGATCAGAGGGTAAGGGTATTTTATATGGATGGGAGGCTCTTTGTAAAAGAGAAGAGATATAAATATGATGTAATAATCTTAAATATGGCAGACCCCTTGACCGCCCAGCTAAATAGGTTTTATACAAGGGAGTTTTTTGGTGAGATAAGGGAGATCTTAAATAAGGATGGGGTATTTTGCTTTGGTGTCTCTTCCTCGGCAAATATAGTTGGACTTGCACAGACCGCCTTTTTAAGGACAATCTATTTCACATTAAAGGGTGTATTCTCTGATGTAATTGCCTTTCCTGATAGCACTGCCTACTTCCTATCAAGTCCCTCAAAGGGTGTACTATCAGAGGATGTGGAGATTCTTATAAAACGCCTGCGGGAAAGGGGGCTTAATTTAAGGTATGTAAGGGACTATTACCTAAGATTTGACCTATCTCCTTTGAGGATAGCCTACTTTAAATCCATACTTAAGCAGAGGGATCATCCTATGATAAATACAGACCTTAGACCAACCTGCTATTTTTATAGTATGGTCTTATGGGGGACCACCCATTTCCCAAAGATAAGGGAGGGATTATTAAAATTAAAAGATCTAAAGTTGTGGCATCTTCTTGTATTCATCATCCTAATCACCCTCTTTGTTTACCTTCTAAAAAGGTATTTTAAGGATTTGCCGATAGTCAATGCCGTAGGGGTAACAGGGTTTACAGAGATAAGTCTAGAGATATTGATCCTGATTTGCTTTCAAGTATTTTATGGCTATGTATACCATCAATTGGTAATCCTCATTACTGCATTCATGTTGGGGCTTGCCCTAGGAGGCCTTATTGTCCAAGGCCTAAGTATAAAAAGACCAATTATTTGGCTCATCTGCCTTCAGGCAGCAATCTCTATATTTTGTTTACTGATTATAGCTACTATCTTCCTCCTTTATAATAAGGCAATAGCACAACACAAGTTTATCACCCATATATACTTCCCCATGTTACTTGTTATTGCAGGTATATTGGGTGGGATGCAATTTCTTTGTGCTAGTGAGTCCTATGTAACATTGGGAAAGGGGGTAAAGGAGACCGCGGCCATACTTTATGGGACTGACTTGATAGGCTCAGCCATGGGTGCATTTCTCACAGGCCTTATCCTACTGCCCATCTTGGGCATCCCCTCTACCCTCTTAGTACTGGCCTTTTTTAATCTCCTTGCCTCTCTTTTGCTCTTCTCTATAGACCAAATACCCGGGATGGGATAACCACAATAGGCACACCTTCCCTCATTGAGCTTTAGCTCCTGGATGCGATAGCCAAGGCGCCAGATAATGAGCTTGTGGCAATTTGGACAATATGTGTTCTCGCCAGGATGGCCAGGTACATTCCCGATATAGACATATTTCAGACCTTCACTCAGTCCTATCTCCCTTGCCCTTTCTAGTGTCTCAACAGGTGTAGGGGGGAGATTTTTTAATTTATACTGGGGGTAGAAGCGGGTAAAGTGTAGTGGTACATCAGGCCCTAGCTCTTTCTTTATCCAATTAACCATCTCTTTTATCATATTTAAATCATCATTTTTTGTAGGGATTACTAAATTTACAATCTCTGTATGGACACCCTCCTCCTTTAAGATCTTTAGTGTCTCAAGCACAGGTGAGAGCCTCCCCTCAGTGATATCCCTATAAAATCCTTCACTAAATGCCTTAAGGTCTATACAGGCGGCATCCAGGTATTTGCAGAGTGCCCTTAATGGCCCTGGGTTTACAAACCCATTAGAGTGGCAGATATTCAATATATCCTCTTTATATGCAAGCCTTCCTATATCATACATATATTCATAGAAGATCATAGGCTCTACATATGTAGAGGCAATTGATAAACAACCAAACTCCTTTGCCAACTCAATTACCCTCTCTGGGGGCATGTCATAGTTGAATGTCTCTTCAGGCCTTGCCTGTGAGATCTCCCAATTTTGACAAAACTTACAGTCAAAATTACAGCCTGCCGTCGCCAAAGAGAATGCCTTACTACTGGGCAATACATGGAAAAAGGGCTTTTTCTCAATGGGGTCAATATGGACAGCACATGGATTTCCATAGACAAGGCTATAATAGATGCCCCCTCTGTTTTCCCTTACCTCACAATACCCCCTCTTTCCATCCTCTACCACACAATACCTTGGGCAGAGTGTACACATTATCTTCTTATTTTCTAATGATTTAAAATATGGAGACCTCTTTATCTTTATAAGGCCCCTTTTAAGGAGTTGTCCCCTCACAGATGGAGTAAAGAAGAGAGGACTAACAAGGGATGCTGCAAGACACCCCGTCTTCTTTAAAAATTGCCTCCTTGAGAGCCTCATTCTATATCCCCTTCACTAAACACATCGGCCGAGAAGCGGAATATAAGTGCCCCCTCCTTCCAGCAAGATGGGGGAAGCCCTGCCTTCCTGCAAGTAAGTTCCAAAAATTTGATACGATCAAGGTGAAACTCTGTAGCCACCTGGGGAAGTAGAAGTCCTTGATAGCTACCTTTTTTAATAATAAGGCCATCCCTTCCAACCTTTATCTCATCAATTTTATTTACAGGGACAGGGGGTTCTAGTATAGAGATCTCAATACTTATATCCTTTAATTCCTCTTTTTTTAGTGGGGAGAATCTTGGATCAGCAAAGGCCGCATAAATTGTAGCCCTCATAACAGCCTGATAAAGTGGGAGATGTGAACGGATAAACCCTATACACCCCCTGAGATTTCCATATTTTTTTAGTGTAACAAAGACCCCCTTTTTGACCCTAAGGGCGGGGGAGATCTCTATAGGGACCTCCCAGGCCTCAGGGGGATGGGCATGACTGAAGTAGTAATCTAGGGTAAATCTAGCCAGTTTCAGGAGTGCCTTTCTCTCTTTAAGACCCACCTTGATATCATCTAGCACTATGGCCACATAGCTGACAGAATTATTATAATTACCCAAAACCTCACCAGAGGTACTATAGTGCAGGAGATAACCCTTTATATCCTTAGGCAGGATGGAAAGCATAATAGCAATGGGATAGAGGCCGCAGATAGTTACTTTTTTCTCCCTTGCATATCTTAGAAGACCCCTTGCATCCCCCTTTAATATATATTTTACTGCCCCCATATCTAGTTTTCTGATATTCTCTTTTATATCTTTCTTAAAGGGCACATAGCCATACATAGGGCCAAAGTGTGTAAAATCAGAGCTTGCAATAAAAAGGGTATCTGATATGTCCTTGCCCAATACCTTCTTTATGGAATTGACTATGCTATCTAAGTCACCTTCTTTTATATGGCCAATCAAAATGGGCACTAGGCTAAATTTTTTTAAAACTACTTGTAAAAATGGCAGTTCAATCTCTATAGCATGCTCTCTAAGGTGGGCCATGGTTTGCTCTTTAAAAAGGGGTTCACTAAGCAGGGCCTTGACTACTTTCTTGTCTACTGGCACTTTACCTAAAGGTGTCTCATAAAAATCTACATCAAAGGTAGAGGCCCCATAGAAATAGGCATAGTGGGAGGGGGCAAGGATGACAACACGCCTATATTTTTTCCCTACAATGGCCTTAAATGCATAGGCAGCGGTCTGACCAGAATAGAAATACCCTGCGTGAGGCACTATAAGGCCTGTGATCTTTTCTGGTAGTTTTGGTAGCTTTGCATTATTTAAAAAATGCTCTACTTGATTCCTCAAACTATGGGCATCCTTAGGATACCAACTGCCAGCAATAGCAGAGGGGCGCACTATACCCCATGCACTCTGGGAAAGACCTAGAACAAGAAAGATAAATATAAATCTTTTAAGATATCTCATCTTTTTCTTTTTATACCATCTTTGCCCCCTTGTAAATTGGATTGACAAAAGATAAGAAAAATTGTAAACATGGCCAGCCCCTAGTTTTGGAGGTGTAAATGAAGCCAGAAAAATTGGCTTATTTTAAAAAGATCTTGACCAATCAACTAAAGGAATTGCTTGATGAGGCACATAAGACACTTTCTGGCTTGACCCAAGAGGGCAAGGAAAATGTGCCAGACCTAGCTGACCTTGCGACCTTGGAGACCGATCAGGCCCTTTTGCTCAGAATCAGGGATAGGGAGAGAAAGCTTATCTCAAAGATCCAAGAGGCATTAAAAAAGATAGAAAATGGAACTTATGGCATCTGTGAGAGGTGTGGTAAGGAGATTGACGAAGAGAGGCTGAAGGCAAGGCCAGTTGCCTCTTATTGCGCTGAGTGCAAAAGAAAATTAGAGGCCTTGGAAAAACTGGGTAAGTATTAATTTCTTTGATATCTTGTTACAGCGGCATTATGTTCGGCCAGTGTCTTTGAAAAATAGTGTCTTCCATTGTTTTCTGAGACAAAATAGAGAAATGGGGTCTTGGGGGCATTGACTACGGCCGCCAGTGCCTCTTCACCTGGGTTGCAGATAGGGGTTGGTGGGAGTCCCCTATACAGATAGGTATTATATGGAGACGGATAAAACAAATCAGACCTTTTTAGCCTGCCCCCAGAACGGGATAGGGCATAGATTACAGTTGGATCACACTGAAGGGGCATGTTTAACTTCAGCCTATTTAGGAATACAGAGGCAATTATTGGTTTTTCCCTTGAAAGGATGGCCTCCTTTTCCACCATAGATGCCAGCGTAACTACCTCATGGCAGGATAGTCCCATCTTTTCTGCCTTAGAGGAATATCTTTTGTAGACCAATCTGAATTGTCTTACCATCTCCTTTATAATTTCCTCTTCCTTTGCCCCTTTTGGAAAAAAATAGGTTGTGGGAAATAGATAACCCTCTAAATTAGGGACATCCATACCAAGCCGCTTAATAAATTCCTGATCATAGGCCAGTCTTATAAACCTCTCCTTAGATAAAATATTGTGTTTTTTTAATATATCTGCAATTTGTCTAATGGTTAGCCCCTCTGGTATGGTTATTTTATGAAGGATTATACCCCTTCCTGTAGCCAGGTGCTCTAGCAACTCCCTTGGGGTCAATTGGGGCTCAATTAGATATTCACCACTCTTTATGTCCTTAGTCACCCCTTTTATCTTCCCCCACAAGAGGAAAAATAATGGGTGGGTTATTATCTTCCTCTCCTCCATTATGTAGATTATGTCCTTAAAGGATAGACCTGCTTTAATAAAGACAACCTCCCTTTTCCCACCAATAGGTGAATTGAGATAATCCAAAAAGACCATCGTCATATTAAAGGCCAATAAAAAGAGGATTAAGGATGTAATCTTTATATACCTCATCTGTTTTCCCTCAAATAACTCTCAAGGATAAAGCTAGCTGCAATTTTGTCCTTTATCTCTCTTCTCCTCTTTCGGCTCAGGTCTGCCTTTATTAATATATCCTCGGCCTCTATGGTGGTGAAGCTCTCATCCCAAGTAACAATTGGAATCTCTAGATTTAATTTTAGTTTATCTGCAAATCTCAATACCCTTTCAGCCATCTTTCCTATCCTATCCCTCAGTGTAAATGGTAGCCCAATTACAATTTTTCCTACATTATATTTAATAACTATTTTTTTAATTTCCTCAATGGTCTTTTCATCCCCC
>JAGGTC010000169.1 GCA_021163945.1 Deltaproteobacteria bacterium
CTTCTAAGACCAATCTCATGTATGCCCTATCTTGGGTGAATCTAGAGCCCATATGGTTATTGACACCCTCAATGTATGGAAAGGCATTGAGGTCTGCCTTTAGTCGATTTAATAGTGTTAAAGGCGACATAACCAAAAGCAATGCACCTGGTCCTGGATTTATCTTAGGGTAGCCTAGTGGTTCCATTGGTAAATGAAGCATTATCTCCCCACCACTATCTCTTAAGATTTGTGCAATTTTTTTTGAATATGGTCCCCAAGGGAGAATGGAATAAGTAAACGGAGTTTTTAGGGTAATCAATTGCCTTACTACCTCTAAGTCATATCCCAAATCATCTATAATAATGCCAATACACGGTCTACCTAAGTTTGAGGGGACCGTTATGCGACCATCAAAGACAAGATAGTATTTTATATTATACCATGATATATAAATATCAAGCCTGTGTGCCTTTTGGTAAAATCTTATATCCAACCCAGGTAGTTTGCCAAGGCATTCTATGAATGCCTGTCTGATTTTAGAGAAAGATAAGGTAAGTGGCTTTTTAATGGTTATTTTGGCAGAATAACAATGTCTAGCCCTTTTAAATATACTTTGCTTAATGTCTCCTTCATCAATGCCCAAGGAGGAGATTTTAGAAAATATTAAATAATTGATGTATAAAACCGGTTTTTCTAATAGATATTGGTAACAATCACTACAGATATATGCACTCTTATGCCTTGCCCTAAAAAGTACTAATAAAAATAAAATGAGGCAGATGATTTTATGTTTGTTTTTCACCTTAATATCTTAGGTGTGTAAAGGAATCCCAGTTCTTTAAGACCTGCAAGGCTACATCTATTAGAAAGTCAGTTTCCTTGTGTTCATCTTTCTTAATAGGCAGTTCTTCTTCTCCCTTTAGGTGTCTTTCTAAGTCCCTTTCCCTAATCATGTGAATATGCGGATATTTTACCTTTTCTATATCCTGCTCAAAGATCAAATCTGGAGTGATGCCCTTTGCCTGAATGGATCGTCCATTTGGGGTATAGTACCAAGCAGTGGTAAGCCTCAGGGCAGAGCCATCCTCTAGGGGCATGATTGTCTGTACTGAGCCCTTTCCAAATGTAGGCCTGCCTATAATCAATGCCCTATGGTGGTCCTGAAGTGCCCCTGCTACAATTTCTGCTGCACTAGCAGTGCCCTCATTCACCAGCACTACAATAGGATAATGGTGGGGTTTTTCATTTTTATGGGCAACAAATTGCATCCCCTGTCCCTTAAGGCGTCCTTTTGTATAGACAATAAGTCCCTCATCTAGAAACTCATCAGCTACTTTTACTGCCTCATCCAATAACCCACCAGGATTATTGCGCACATCCAAGATAACACCTTTTATTGGGTGCCTCTTTTCTAATTCATTTAGTGCCTTTGCCAACTCCTTTGAGGTGTTTTCCTGAAAACTTGTCAATCGGATATAACCATATTGGTCTTCTAATGTCTTCACTTTTACACTCTTAATAGAGATGATGCTTCGGGTAATTTCAAAGTCCTTTGGCTCAGCAAAACCCTTTCGCCAGATAGTCAAAGTGACTTTTGTACCCTTAGGGCCTCTTATGAGTTTAACTGCCTCATTCAAACTCATATTCTTTGTGGGTTTGTTATTAATCTTTATAATCTTGTCTCCAGGTTTGAGCCCAGCCTTATATGCTGGTGTATCCTCAATAGGGGAGACTACCGTGAGCCAGCCTTCTCTAACGGTAATCTCAATGCCAACACCACCAAATTTACCCTTTGTCTCAATCTGTAGCTCTTTAAACTCATCTGGGGTAAGGAAGGAGGAGTGTGGATCAAGGGAGTTGAGCATCCCTTTGATGGCACCATAGATTAGTTCCTTTGAAGAAGGTAACTCTACATAGCTTTTTTGGACAATGTCTAATACCTCAGCAAATGTCTTAAGTTCATCGTATGTATCTCTCTTTTCCTTTGCCCATGCCTGTCCACATATCAGTATCAAAACAAAAAGAATGGAAATAATTCTTCTAAGGTTCATCTCTTTTCTCCTTTCATTTTTTACTATCAATTAACCTTTATACAAAGAAATGCCAGGGACGTAAAGATTATAAATAAGCTTCAACTGTCTTGTGGCCTACGGCTTGAAGCTAATCTTATGGATTAGGCAATCGCTCGAAGACGGTAAGGTTTACAATCTAACAATCTTTTAGCTGCTTCTATTATGTCTTCTGGCATTAAGTGGAAGTAGGCAAGAAGTGCCTCAGGCTTTCCAGAGATGCCAAAACGGTCTTCAATACCTATGCGTTTTACAGGTACAGGATAGGATTCAGACAAAACTTCACAAACAGCACTCCCCAATCCACCTATGATAAGGTGCTCCTCTGCGGTCACAATGGCCCCTGTGATTTTTGCAGATTCGATGATCAATTCCTTATCAATAGGCTTGATTGTAGACATGTTTATCACCCTTGCAGAGATACCACAGTTTTCAAGTTCCTTGGCCGCCTCAAGTGTATGATGCACCATGAGACCAGTAGCAATAATGGTGATGTCCTCTCCTTCTCTAATAATACTTCCCTTGCCCAATTGAAAGTGATAATCTCCATTATTATAAATAATGGGGAAATTTACCCTTGAACCACGAACATAAACGGGCCCTTCATATTCTGCGATAGTATAAATTACCTGCTCCATCTCTATCGCGTCTGCAGGGACAATCACTGCCATGTGTGGGAGGATACGCATTAAGGCAATGTCCTCTATTGCCTGGTGGGAACCCCCATCATCTCCTACAGTGATGCCCCCGTGGCTGGCTACTATTTTTACATTAAGGCCAGCATAAGCTACTGATTGTCTAATTTGCTCCCATGCCCTACCTGTAGCAAAGATTGCAAATGTGCTAGCAAAAGGGATCTTTCCTGAAGCGGCCAAACCTGCTGCAGTTCCAATCATATCCTGTTCTGCTACCCCCATATTAAAAAAGCGATTTGGAAACTCTTTAGCAAACATCTTTGTTTTTGTAGAACCAGAAAGGTCTGCATCTAGAACTACGATGTTTTCATTCCTCCTTCCTAGCTCTAACAATGCACGCCCATAGGCCTCCCTCAAGCTTGCCTTTTCCATTTTTCCTCCTAATTTGAATCTAATTCTTTCAATGCCTTTTCCAACTCAATATCGTTTGGGGCTATACCATGGTACTTTACCTGATTTTCAAAAAAGGAAACACCTTTTCCCTTTATTGTATGGGCAATGATTATAGTAGGCCTGCCCTTTATCTTTTCAGCCTTATCTAATGCATCTAGGATTTGATTAAAGTCATGACCATCTATTTCCAAAACCTCCCAGCCAAATGCCTCCCACTTCTTACCTAATGGTTCAATATTCATTACATCCTTTACCCAGCCATCTATCTGGAGGCCATTGTTGTCCAAGATGGCACAGAGGTTATCGATTTTATAATGGGCAGCCGTCATAGCCGCTTCCCAAACTTGGCCTTCTTGAACCTCACCGTCCCCTAAAAGCACATAGACCCTAGATGGTATCTTATCTAAACGTAAAGCTAGGGCTATGCCATTTGCCATAGAAAGCCCCTGACCTAAGGAACCAGTAGGTACCTCAACCCCAGGGGTAAATTTTGAATCTGGATGCCCTTGAAGGTGACTTCCCAATTTCCTAAGCTCAAATAGCTCCTTTCTATCAAAGTAACCACACCTAGATAGTACTGCATAAAGTGCTGGGGCTGCATGGCCCTTTGAGAGGACAAATCTGTCCCTTTCTCTATAATGGACATTATTTGGGTCATGGCGCATCTTAGAGAAAAAGAGGGCTACTAGAATCTCTACAACAGAGAGCGAACCCCCTGTGTGGCCTGAAGTGGCCTTATTGAGCATTATCAAAATATCTTTTCTAATATCTTTGGCTATTGCCTTAAGTCTCTCAATGTCCGCTTCTTCCATTCGCCGCCTAACTTATCACAAATTGATAATGGATGCAACAGTCAAATATGACCAATAAAAGATAAATCAGATAAATAATAAACCAATTTTTCAATTTTTAAACCTCTTTTCCCATAATTTCCCCTCTTGCCAACTCTTTGCCCTAAGTCCTTTTTCTTAACTAATCAGTTTTTTTAATTCATTACAAAAGATTTCATATGTATCTTTACCGTGAAGACAAAAAATAACCCTTTCTAGCCCAGTTTTTCCCCTTAGGTATTCAATAGTTGCAGAGAGCATGACCCTTGCAGCACGATCTTTAGGAAAGCCAAATATGCCTGTGCTTATTGCTGGAAAGGCAATGCTCTTTAATCTATGCTCATCTGCCAATTTTAAACTATTTAATGTAGCCATCCTCAACTTTTTTTCCTCATCCCCTTCACCCAGGCGTGGCCCCACTGCATGTATTACATACCTTGCCTTTAATCTCCCTGCTGTTGTGATCACTGCCTCTCCTACATCTATGGGGCCAATCTTATTACACTCTTCTTGGATGATCTGTCCTCCCTCCCTTAGTATTGCACCTGCTACTCCACCCCCCATGATTAGGCTAGGGCCAGCTGCATTTACAATGGCCTCTGCATCCAGTTTGGTAATATCCCCTTCCATTAGTTCAATCTCTTTATTTCCTATTTTTTTCTTCATCTTTAAACCCCCCTTCTTTCTCCCCAAATATATTTATGTAATTGCAATTGAAGCCTTACAGGCAAATGGTCTTTTAATATCCAAGATGCCAAAAGCTGTGGCGACAATATATTAAATACAGGTGAACATAAAACCTTACATCTCTCTATCAGTCTATATTTTAGTATGATATCCTTTGTCCAATCATAATCCTCCCTACTTCCAATGACAAATTTTACCTCATCCATTTTAGATAAATAATCTATATTTTTCCAGTACATATACCCTGTCATACCACTACCTGGACACTTCAGGTCCATGACCTTAATTACTGAATGAGGCAACTTATTTATAGGCAAACTCCCATTTGTCTCTAGTAAAATCTTATAATTTTCATTTAATAAGCTTTTTATTAAATAAATTACATTGGGTTGGAGGAGGGGTTCACCACCTGTAATACAGACCAGCCTTACTTTGTGTTTGTGCACAAATGACATAATCTCATCTAAACTATAGACATCTCCCTTACTTAAGGCATAGGTTGTGTCACACCACTTGCAGCGTAGATTACACCCACTGAGACGGATGAAAATACAAGGTAGACCAGCATAACTAGATTCTCCCTGAATGCTATAAAAAAGCTCACTTATAAATAGATTTGGCATCTATGCCAAACCCAAGAAGATTTTTATCAAAAGGTAAAGTGGGGGCAGAATAAAATAGTCCACAATCCCTGTGAATATCAAAAACAAAAGCAAAAAGACACCGTAGATTTGAAATCTTTTAAATGCCAACAGCCACTCAAATGGCAAAAATGCCTCTAATATATGGCCTCCATCCAAGGGGGGGATAGGCAGCAGATTAAAGCAGGCCAATCCCAAATTTATAATCACACTTGTTTGGATCATGAGAAAGAGGGGCATCATTATCTTTAAGAAAAGACCATGCAAATAAAGTCCGGCCATACTGCGGTAAATTAAGGCAAATATACCTGCCAATACAATATTACTCATTGGCCCAGCTAGGGCTACCCATAACATATCCCTGTGAGGGCGGCGGAAATAGCGAGGGTCTATTGGTACAGGTTTTGCCCAACCAATAATCCCCGTGATAAGGAATACAAGTGTGCCCCAAAAATCTAGATGCCTAAAGGGATTAAGTGTAAGCCTCCCATGGGCCCTTGGTGTAGGGTCCCCTAACTTATCTGCTACATATCCATGGGCTACCTCATGGACTGTAACAGCAAGGAGGATAGGGGGGATTAATATTGTTAATTCTTGCAATTTTTTGGCAATATCCATAAATTAACTATTTACTTATTTTGATTTTGTGTCAAGTGGAAAAGGCACATAAAATAATGTATAATGGCAATATGAGGGCCATCAAGCACATTATACCAAAGGTTGAAACCACCATAAAACGGTATAACATGTTTTCCCAAGGTGAAAAAATCTTGGTAGCTGTTTCTGGTGGGCCAGATTCTGTTGCCTTATTGTATGTTTTATATGAATTGAGAGAGAAATATCAATTAAATTTGGGCATTGTTCATTTTGAACATGGCATCAGGGGAAAGGCATCTTTGGAAGATGCCAAATTTGTAGAAAAGTTGGCCAATGAATTAGATCTGCCATTTTACTTAGGTCAGGGAAAGGTAAGGGAATTTGCCAAAGAAAAAAAAATCTGCTTGGAGGCAGCAGCAAGGGAACTTCGATATAGATTTTTTGAAGAAATAATAGAAAAACAAGGGTTCGATAAGGTGGCTTTGGGACATACTGCAGATGATCAGGTAGAAGAGGTCCTGAGGAGGTTTATTAGGGGTACAAGCTGGGTAGGTCTGGCTGGCATGCCTCCAGTAAGGGGAAGATACATACGCCCCTTGATTGAGGTCACACGTAGAGAGATTGAGGAGGCATTAAAAGAGAGCCAAATCTCATATAGAATTGATGAAACAAATGAAGATTTGAGATTTTACCGCAATAGGATTAGACATAAACTCATCCCCATCATGTCTGAGTTCAATCCCCGCTTTAAACAAGGGGTCTTGGAAATGGCAGAGATCTGGCGTGAAGAGGATGCATTTTTAAGGAAATTAGCAGAGGCCGCTTATAAAGATAGTGTAATGGAAAAGGATGGAGGTTTGGCACTTGATTTAAAAAAATTTTCTAGATATCAACTTGTTTTACAAAGGAGGGTATTGTGTGAAGTCCTTAAGTCTCTTTCTATAAGTTATACCCGCAGGCATATAAATGTTTTACTTAGATGGGCATCTCCAGGTGGTGTACACAAGAGGTTTTCCCTGCCCAAGGGGTGGTGGGCCTACAAAG
>JAGGTC010000094.1 GCA_021163945.1 Deltaproteobacteria bacterium
CCTTTTAGAGGCATATAATATTCAAATAATATTGATTAAGACCATGTCTAGAAATGGAGTATTGATACCATTAGTTGATCGCCTTTATGGAAATTCTTCTTGGTCATTAGTGTATACAGATGGACATGCAGTAATTTATTTAAGAAAAAATGGGCTCAATAGAGATCTCTGTAAAAATCTTACACTTCCCAAAGATGCTATTTATGATGAAATCCTCAAAGAGTGTGAGGAAGGAATGAAATATTATCCAGCCACAGCAGGTTTTTATGAAATAGCCGGTCATATTTACATGAAGCGCTTTCAATTTGATAAGGCTATCAATGCCTATGAACATTATCTTGCGATAAATCCAAATAATGCTTATGTAAAAAAAATGCTTACGTTGGCTCGGGTTTTCCTTCTAAAAAGGGGCCACCTCAAAGGCCACCCACCTATGCATAGATAAAATTACTCTTCTGCAGGGCGTAATTTAACAGGAAAACCGGGGGTAATGATCTTCTCCTCCTTTATAAGAGGTACCTTCATAGTTTTTATTCTCAAAACCTGTACCCTCTGATTGAATGTGTCTGCTACCAAAATCCTTTGGTCATGATCAACAAATATGAAATTGGGGTATTGAAACCAGCCTGGTCCCCACCCCTTACCCCCAAATTCAAATAGATAGTTACCATTATAATCATATACACTGATAGTATGTCTCATATAATCAACTATATAAATCCTATGATCTATCTCATCTACTGCCAAGCCCCTTGGGCGACTCAACTTTCCGCTGCTCCCCCCTTTTTGCCCAAATTTAAAGAGGAAATTCTCCTTTTCATCATATACATAAACACGCCCATAGCCTTCACTTAGAAGATAGATTCTTTTTCTTTTATCAATATACACATCACAGATATCGGCCTTGCCTTTTGTCTCCGCTATCTCATCCTCTGGAGATATTATGTGGGAGAATTTTCCTGTCTTTTCCAATACAATTACACCTCTAAATCCATCTCCAGTGACATAGATCCTTTTATCTTGACCCAAGGCCACTGTCCTTGGCATAAATCTATCAGCCCCTTCAAAACCGTCAAAAAATATGTCCCTTACCCACCTTAGACAGGGGTCAAAGATAGAAATCCTCCCCCTTGGTTTGCCATTTGTCCTCATTTGACAAAGATAGATATAACCTTCATTATCAATGTATAAGCCAGATGGGGCCTCTACCCCCCTACTTCTATCTATCACATAAAGGGGATAGCCATCTTTTGTATAGATGATAATCCGACCATGCCCAGAATCCACTACATAGATCTCTTCAATACTAGGGTCTACCACGGTATAGGATGGATAAGATAGGGGGTCTCCATCTGGCCCCTCCCTCAAGTCGAAGAGGTGCAAAACACGGGGTACCAGTTTGGCCTTTTTCTGAACACCTGTCCCTTTATCATTAAGAGGGGGCCTGGCTGCATAGGACAGGCCCATTAATAGATAAAATAATATCAGAAATAAAACCAACCTGCGCATGTTTTTACTATACATAATGAACATCAAAAATCAACATGTAAAATTAAAGGCCTTTAGGTTATAATATAGGTTACAAGATGAAGGTTGCTATATATACCTTGGGCTGTAAGGTAAACCAGTATGAGTCCTTCTCATTGATGGAGGCATTTAAAAAAAGGGGTCATGAGATTGTGGATGTTTCCAATGCGGATTTATTTATTGTAAATACATGTACAGTTACCCATAAGGCCGCCTATGAATGTAGGAAGTTGATAAGGAAATTTATAAGAGAAAACCCAAATGCCATATGTGTAGTTGCTGGGTGCTATCCTCAGGTGGAAAGAGAGGAACTCATCAGGATTGAGGGTATTGATTACCTCATAGGCCACTCAGAGAAGGCCATATTAGCTGAAATCTTGCCATATTTTAGAAAACAATCTAAGGCAAGGGTCATAATAGGCAATCCTAGTTCATATTGTACTTTGACACTACTTCCACCACCAAGGCATCCTCAAAGGACAAGGGCATATCTAAAGATTCAGGATGGATGCAATTCATTTTGTAGTTACTGCATTATCCCATATGCAAGGGGGAAGAGGAGGAGCCTTCCCCTGAATCTGGTATTAAAGCGCCTTGATTGTATAGCAAATTCTGGATTTAAAGAGGTAATTTTAACAGGCATCCATCTGGGTGCCTATGGGGGGGATCTAAGACCCCCTATAGACCTATGCCATTTGCTAGATATTATGAAGGGAAGGGATTTTCCATTTCGGATTAGGCTTGGCTCCCTCAACCCCTTAGAGATAGGGCCAGATTTGATAAGGCTACTTACTGGCTGGAAAAATCTCTGCCCACACCTCCATATCTCACTGCAAAGTGGCTCTGATAGGATATTAAAGAGGATGAATCGCCATTATTCAGCAGGCCTTTTTGAGAGATTGGTCACTGAATTGAAGGATAAGATCCCACAATTGGCTATCGGTGTAGACATAATAGTAGGTTTTCCTGGAGAATCTGAAAAGGACTTTGAAGAGACATATAGACTCTTAGAAAGATTGCCTATAGCCTATTGCCATATCTTCCCATTTTCTAAAAGAAAGGGTACAAAGGCAGCCCAAATGGGAGACGAAGTACCAAATAAAGAGTTAAAGAGGCGCACTAATTTGTTAAGGAGGCTAGATATTACAAAAAGAAGGCTCTTTTCTCTCCAAAACCTTGACAATATAGTTCATGTGTTGATTGAAAATAGGGATAATGATGGTTATTTAAGGGGTTACTCTGAAAACTACCTGCCTGTATGTGTTAAAGGGGAAGAAGTACTTAGAAATAAAATAGTTAAGGTAAGGTTGCTAGGGTTAAAAGACAAATTAGTCTATGGAAAGATAGTTGATTAAGATGGAGGCCAAGGATCGTTTAATTTTTCCTCTGGATTTTTCAAGCCTTAATGAGGCCAAACATTATGTAGGACTCCTTAAGGATTATGTGGGGATCTTTAAGGTTGGGCTCCAACTATTTGTGGCCGAAGGTCCAAGGGTTATTCAGACTATTGCAGAAGATGCAAATACCAAAATATTTCTTGATTTAAAATTTCATGATATCCCAGTAACTATAAAAAGTGCCCAGAAAAGTCTCTTGGAAGATTATATTAAATTTATTACAGTACACTGTGATCAAGGTCTTAGATTGCTAAAGGCCATAGCTGGGGTCTCTGATAGGATTAAAATATTGGCCGTGACTGTTCTAACTAGTCTTAATACAAGGGATCTAATAGATATTGGTATTGATCCCAATCTTGCCAAGGACCCATCTCAGTTGGTTCTTAAAAGGGCTGAGGTAGCTTACAGGGCTGGCTGTGATGGTGTAGTTTGCTCAGGTCTAGAGGCCAAAGAGGTAAAATCAAGATTTGGAAGAGATTTTATAGTAGTTACACCGGGTATACGCCCCCAGTGGGGTTTAATTGCTGATGATGACCAAAAAAGGGTTGTTACACCTTATGAGGCGATAATTAATGGTGCCGATTATATAGTTGTAGGCAGGCCTATACGAGATGCCCCTGACCCTAGGGCAGCGGCCCAAAAGGTTGTTAAGGAAATAGAACAGGCCCTAAATGATCTAAAATTGCACTATTGAGGTATGCTACATTATTTATTAATGTTTTAATGCCTTTCTCCTTTGATCTAATATTTGTAAGCAGACCTATACTCTAGTAGCCATAATAATAGAGGCATCATTTGGCAATTTAATTTTAAGCCTTTTTATATGAGTAAATCCTGCCCCTATAAGCCAGTTTTTAATCTCTGAAAGGGAATAAGTCCTCCCTCCTGAGGTATGAATGAGCATGTTCAAGGCAAAAAGGGAGGCAAAAGGGGGCTTTGTCTTGGTTTCATCTAGGATGAAGTCCTGAATGATAATTTTACCTTTTGGATTTAAAATATTATAAACCTTTTTGATTAAAGATTCACAAAGCCCTGGGCTACTGCCATGAAGGATATTAGAGAGCCAGGCTACATCAAATGGGGAGGGTAAAGCATCCTTATGAAAGTCCCTGGCAACAAGCCTGATACGATCAGACATGCCAAAGGACTTAATTACCCTTTCTGTAATAGGCAAGACATTAGGGAAATCACAAAGAGTTACTTTAAGATTTGGATAGGATTTACAAAAGTGTATAGAATATGTACCTGACCCTCCCCCTAGATCCAAGAGGTTTTTGATACCTTCAAGATTAATATTTTTAATCAAAATGGGGGCAATATTCTGGGCCAGATTGTGCATGCCTAAGATAAAATTTTCCATCTCCTCTGGGTTTCTTATTGGTGACCTCAAAGGCCTACCATTTTTAATAGCCTCCTCAAGTCTCCCCCAGTAGGGATACATATTGGCGATGTGTCTAATGATAAAACCTAGATACAGGGGGCTATCCTCTACCAAAAACTTTTTACTTAAGGAGGTGTTAAAATACATATTTCCCTCTTTTTTCAAGAGGTCCATCCCTACTAGTGCATTAAGCAAAAGCTCTGTAGCCCTTTTATCTGCATTAATCCTTGAAGCTAATTCTATGGCAGTTAGCGGTTTTGCTGAAAGTTCTGTAAAAATATTTAATCTTACGGCCGTATGTAAGAGAGAGGATTGCCAAAAGCCTCTTGATATTTGAAACAAATATTGGAATTGATTCATCAAAGCCCTAACGTCCTACCTCTTCAAATTCTGCAGAAAAATTTTTCCCTGTCTCCAATAATCCTTTGTATTTGCCTTGCCCTGGGCATATCTTTCGTGCCAGTGTTGACCTACAGGCATATTCTTATATAGATCTTCCCTTAATGCCTCAAGCAACATCCTTTTTTTGCCCATAAAATCAGCCCCACACATTATCCTTCTGCCTGTCTTATAGGATAATCTCTTTATCCATTTAATTCCCTCTAGACTCCTCAGTAAGTGGTGATCAAGGATTAATGTGCCTACATTATAAGAAAGTCTTTTGGCATTATACCAGGCCCTGTCAATCTGGTCTTTAGAAAGTCTCTTGGATAAATAGAGGGGAGGGCCATCAACAATGGCAATATCAGGGTGCCAGGCTATAATTTGAGAAACAGCCTCATCATTTAAGAGTTGGATCCCAGGGGCATGGACAAAGACCTTATCCTCTTTAATCCTTGTCATAATCACAGTGGTTGTATGAAAGTCTTTGTCGCCATGGAATACAGGCCCAGAAAAGGTTATTTCTCCCTTACTTTTTCCCTCAGCCATTATAGGTTTCTTTGCCAAGGCAGAAAATATAAACTTTGCCCTCTTTTCCTCTAATGGTGATAGGTGTGATATATCTTTAGTCCATATCCTTGCATCAGGATTTAGATGGACTACCCTCTTGATATTGAGTTGATAAGGATTGGCATCGACCAAGGGGGTGTGATCTCCGTGAAAATGGCTGATTATAATATCTGTGGCCTCAGTCCATCTTTTTATAATCCTATTTTGTATCCTCTCATCTACTGCCACCTGAAAGGGATGGGGTAAAAGCCCAAACCTTGTATACCCCAAGGCAATACCAGGATCAATGAGTATTTTTCTTTTCCTTGTCTCTACAAAACAACAAATTCCCCTTACACCTAAAGACTCAGTACCTAAAATTTCTATTTTCACTTTTTCATTTTTATATTAGCCCTGTGTATGTCTTTCCTCAAGTCCTAAATGCCTTTTCAAAATCAATTTTGCTAAGCCTTAAGGCACAGGCCCTGTTGTGCCTTGCTGCCCGAAGTAGTATTGAGCGTGGGTCAACCCCCTGGGATACAAGATAGAGGCTTTTTAGCGTACTAAAATTTTAGCTGAGGCTTTGGCTATTAATCTACCCTCCTTATTCCTTATATCTGCCTCACATATACAAAGGTTTAATTTCTTCTTTATGATCTTTGCCTCAGCAAGCAAATCACTCTTTGCTGGTTCAAAAAACTCTATTTCAATCTTCTTTGTATAGCATGATCCATAACTTATACTTACAAGCACCGCCATGGCATTATCTGCTAATGAAGATATTGCACCACCATGGATTATTCCATGTATATTAGTAATTTCCCTCCTATATGGCATGGTCATAGAGATGTAGTCCTTTTGAATATTAATTTCTTTAATGCCAAGTAGTAACTCATATAGCGCATAAGGTCGTCCTTTAATTTCTATAGGAATATCGCGTCTGCCTAATTTTTCATAGCACCAATCAATTATCTCTTTAAAAGTAGCAGATTCTTTTAAGAAGAGAGTTGCCTTTAATCCATTTCCTTCTTTTATTACCTTTACTTGGGCCACTTTTGGGTGCCTTAAAATAATAGATTCTATTTCATCTATTTTTTGAGATTTAATCATGGCATATAGCTATCATAAATTAAGGTATCTTTCAACAATTTGTCACTTATTCAGACCTCCTTTGGGCATAGTAAACCTTGAAATCCTCGAGTTCATCTAAATCCTACCTTCCATGGGAAATCAAATTTAGAAAAGACAAATTTGGGGCCTGAGGTTTATTTAAGCCTTTGGGACATGGTTTGTGAGGGTGCCGGCGATTAAGTTTTTCTTTTTCCATTCTTATTTTTAAGACCTGTATTGAAACATCAAAAATGTTAACCAATCTTTCTGCCAACTTTTCCAAAAGATAATCTGTAGCATCCTCGGCTTTAAATTGTCTTTTTTGAAAAAAACTTATAAGTTCGTTTATTTCAGTAGTTTGGAGAGTACGTTCGATAAGAAAGGTATTCAAGTTCTATCACTATCTTCCCAAGCGCTTCTTATAACATTTATTATCTCTTCTAGCTTTTCTTTAGAAACTATGTCTCCCCTTAAGGTCCTAAAAACTACGGGCAGTTTTTTACAAAGCTCTCTAT